>JBCDHN010000782.1:0-2279 GCA_038749915.1 Verrucomicrobiota bacterium
ATCCGGCGCATCGGCATCGGCAAAGGTGGCGCCATTCACGTCGATTGCGGTTCCGAATGCCGTGTAGAAAAGATCGCACCTCCGATCATGTGGAACGACATCGGATGTGATGGCGGCCTTGTGATCAATTTCTCTCGGTTCGCCAACAGGGAGGGGAATGTGCCTACTTGGCTTGCCAAGCCCGCATTGTTGCTACCAGCGCATCCGCTGCCGGCTTTCCTACGGACGGACCAGTGCCAGAAAGGCGGATGGTTACAAAAATGCCCCAAATTGCATTCAAAACGAGATCGGCGCATCCGGCCAATCTCAGACCTGGCTTCAGGCCGTGCATCTTTTTCTCCCGGGTCAATTCGGTGAGAATCCGTTGATGCATTTCATTACGGTAGGCTTGCACCCGCTTCTGAATCGTCGGTCCCGCCTCCTGCGCCACCAAGGCTGTATTGACCGCAAGACAACCGCACTGCGGCATCGGCAAAGGAGAATCCTCGCGGACGATTGCCTTTCCAAATTTCGCGATGCCATCGATCCCTTTGCCCTTCAGAAACTGATTCTGAGCGGTGGCTGCCTGCTTAGCCCAATGATCAAAGGCGGCAAGAAACAGGGCTTCTTTGTTACCGAATGCATGGTAGAGGCTGACTTGCTTTACCCCGGTCGATGACTCCAGAAGTCTTGTCGAGGTCTGCTGCCAGCCGTTCTCCAGAAAGATGAGGAGGATCTGGCCGAGCAACTCTTCGGTGTCAAAATCGCGGGGACGCGGCATGTCTACATCATGATGGAAGGTGGTTCTTTGGCAATCGCTAAAAAACGATTGCATTTGTTTAGCGGGCGCTATAAAACGCAGCTGTCATGGCCCAAGATAAGCCGCTCAAACCCATTCCGATTGTCGCCGCCAACTGGAAGATGGCGATGAAGCTCGACGAAGTCCGCACCTTCGTTCGTGAATTCGGTGAAGAGATGGGGGATCTCATTGGAAAGATGCAGGTCGTTCTGACTGCGCCGACCACGGCCATGTCGACGCTGGCGGAAGAGGTCAAGGATTTGCCCCTGGTCGACCCGGGTGCCCAGAATTCATCGGCGCATCTCGATCCGGAGCACAGCGGTGAAATCTCTGCTGAGCTCCTCGCCGACGCCGGCTGCGTCTGGGTCATGGTGGGTCACTGGGAGATGAAGGTGCGGATGCACAAGGATGACGAAGAGATCAATCGTGAACTCCACAACGTACTCGCGGCAGGGCTGCGCCCGTTCATTCTCGTGGGGGAATCCGAGACCGATAGGGGAATTCCGGCCAACGATCTCGTGGAACGCATGGAGAAAATTCTCGACGGAGTCACGGCCGAACAGATCAGCCGTTCCCTGATGGTTTACGAGCCTGAGTGGGCCATCGGCGCCGACGAACCAGCACCGCCGGAATACATCGCGGAGCGCGCCACCTTCATGAGGAACTGGCTCATGGACCGTTATGGGGAAGAAGCAGTCAGGCCGATTCCTATTATCTATGGTGGTGCGGTCTTTCCTGAAAACGCGGAATGGCTGCTCTCAACGCCAGATATCGACGGACTGGGGGCCGGTCGCAAGAGTCGTGATGGCAAAGAGTTCGCCAGTATCGCAAGAATCGTCGCCAAAGCTTTTGACCTTCTCTAAACCGGGGTAATGGAGATAGGTGTCACCGTTGGAAGACTTTGCTGAACACATTGCCTTATCAGGCTAAGCAAGGAACCCTTTGGGGTGGTGAAGATCGTGGGAGTTTCGAACGCTTCTGATGAACGGGTGGTCCGATATCAGATACGTTCAAGCGGGCAGGCCAACTACCGGATTGAATTGGGAATCAGATCTGCTTAGGGTGAGCGAGCGATGGATCACAACACCCGCGAAACTCTCATTCGGCGCCTGCGCATTCAGGACGACGAAGCGTCGGGGCCGGAGTTTGATCGACTCTACCGGCGGTATATCGCCGCAGTGGTGCGCAATACGGGAATTCCCGAAAGCCAGCTGGACGACCTCGTTCAGGAGATTCTTCTGAAGACGTGGAAAGCGCTTCCCAAGTTTGAATACGATGCTTCGCGTGGCCGCTTTCGATCGTGGTTGAATACCATTTCGATCAATACGGTACGTACTTTCGTTCGCAAAGAACGCCGATTGCGGGATGAGCTCAATGCCGACCAACAGGCTTCACTGGATCTGTTCATGGCGGTCGAGAGCTCCCCGGAAGTCGAGAAGATCGCGGAGCAGGAATGGATGAATCATATTGGGCAACTTGCCTGGGAGCAGGTCATGCCCGG
>JBCDHN010000783.1:0-2278 GCA_038749915.1 Verrucomicrobiota bacterium
CAAAAACAAAGGCGTCCAGCTCATTCTCGACGCTGTGATCGATTACCTTCCCAGCCCGACCGAGGTCAAGCCTCAACCTGAGGTGGATATGGAAGGAAATGAGACTGGAGAAGTTGCCACGGTTGATCCGGATGGGCCGCTTCGTGCTCTCGCCTTCAAGATCATGGACGATCAGTATGGCGCTCTGACCTTCACCCGGATTTACTCCGGCGTGCTCGAGAAAGGCACCAACATTCTGAACACCGCGACCGGCAAGTCCGAGCGGGTGGGACGGATTGTGGAGATGCATGCAGACGACCGCAACGAATTGGATCGAGCACAGGCTGGTGACATTGTTGCGCTGGTTGGTCTGAAAACAATTCAGACCGGTCACACGCTTTGTGATCCCAAAAATCCGGCGACTCTCGAACCGATGGTCTTCCCCGATCCGGTGATTTCCATGGCCGTTGCGGCCAAGGACAAAGCCAACGCTGAGAAGCTTGGGGTCGCGATCGGCAAGATGGTTCAGGAAGATCCTTCTTTCCGGGTCGAGACCGATCAGGACAGCGGCGAAACCATTCTCAAGGGAATGGGCGAGCTACACCTCGACATCAAGGTGGACATTTTGAAGCGGACTCACAACGTCGAGGTCGATGTCGGGGAGCCTCAGGTCGCCTACCGTGAAACCATCACTCAGCGGACCGAAGATTCCTACACGCACAAGAAGCAGTCGGGTGGTTCCGGGCAGTTCGCGAAGATCGACTACGTCATCGAGCCGAACGAAGCCGGTGAAGGCTACGCGTTCGAGTCAAAGGTCGTCGGTGGTAACGTTCCCCGCGAATTCTGGCCAGCTGTTGAAAAAGGCTTCCGACTTTCGACCGAGAAAGGCGTTTTGGCCGGTTACCCGATGATCGACCTGAAAGTCACGTTGACCGATGGCGGCAACCACGCAGTTGACTCCTCTGCGATCGCGTTCGAACTGGCTGCCAAAGCTGCCTATCGGCAGACGGTGCCCAAGGCCGGAGCCCAGCTCCTTGAGCCGATCATGAAGCTCGATGTTTTCACGCCGGAAGATCACGTTGGTGACGTGATCGGTGATTTGAATCGTCGTCGTGGATTGATCAAAGAGCAGATGACGGTTCCGACCGGCGTTCGCGTCAAGGCGGATGCGCCGCTTGGTGAGATGTTCGGATACATTGGCGATCTACGCACGATGACCTCCGGACGGGGCCAGTTCTCGATGGAGTTCTCCCACTACTCAGCTTGTCCTCGCAACATCACTGAGAAAGTGATCGCCGAAGCCAAAGAGCGCGAGGAAGCCAAAAAGAAGTAAGCGAGAGGGTTACCGAACTGCACTTTCCGCGAGCAACGGAGTTGGCTCATGATTGGGTCGCCCCGAGAATCAACTCGGGCGACTCCGTAATTGACGCGACCCTTGGAAACGGGCATGACACTGTGTTTCTGGCCCAGCTGGTCGGAGAGGATGGCCGGGTTTTCGCCTTCGATGTCCAGTCCGAAGCGCTCGAGTCGGCCAAGGAGAAGTTGGACAAGGCTGGTCTCTCCTCGCAATGTCGTCTGGTTCTCGACGGCCACGAGAATCTGGCTGGCCATGTTGGAGATGCCAAGGTCAAGGCGGTCATGTTCAACCTTGGTTATTTGCCGGGGAGCGACAAATCCTGCATCACAAGAGCGGAAACGACGGTTGCAGCCCTGCAAAACGCGCTCGCTTGCCTCGACACTGAGGGAATCATCACGCTGGTCGTTTACGTGGGCCATCCGGGAGGAATGGAAGAAGCGGCGTCGGTTCTAAAGTTTTGCGAGAACCTGGATTCGGAGAAATTCCGGAGCGTTCGCTACGATCCGTTGAACTCGCGCAAAGCGGCTCCGTTTTTCATCGGGATCGAGTCTCTAACCAACTAAGATTTTTCTTGAGCCAGAGGACTTCCGCCCTGAAGTCGCCTCATGAATTCACCGGCTATCGGAATTATCGGCGGAAGTGGTCTCTACCAGATCGAGGGATTGGAGAATCCTGAGGAAATTCAGGTCGAAACCCCATTCGGTGCGCCTTCCGACGCGTTGGTTTCCGGGACTTTGGGAGGCCGTCAGGTTTATTTCCTGCCGCGGCACGGAAAAGGTCACCGCATTCTGCCCTCGGAGCTGAATCATCAGGCCAATATCTGGGCGATGCGCTCGCTCAACGTTCGTTGGATCATTTCAGTAACGGCAGTTGGTAGCCTCAAGGAAGCGTATCGGCCGAGAGATATTGTGTTGCCGGATCAATTCTTCGATCGCACGAGTC
>JBCDHN010000784.1:0-2276 GCA_038749915.1 Verrucomicrobiota bacterium
GCAGTTGGAAGCCTTTCGCCGGGAAGATTGGGACGAGGTCATGAAGCAGATGATTGAAGTTGAGAAGGCGGTTCGTGCCAGTTTCGAATTCAACAGCCAACATCCCTACCGCCAATTGGAGACCAATCGCCTCGGCCAACATTGGAGCGAAGCTCACCAGTACGTCACGTTTGCCATTGCCAAGCGTGACGGAACGGAAGCCGCAATCAAATATGCGGATGCCGCGATTCATCGCATGAACAAAGTCTACCCGGGGGCGTTCATTGATCTGGAGACCGGGGAATATATCGAAGACAACCCGCTGGTCATGGCACGATTGGCACTGGTTGAGTTAGCATTGCGTTAGGATTTCGCTTTCTGTCAGGAAGTCGTTTGCGGTGGCCGCATTTCTATTCACGTTGGGAAATGCCTGTTGCGGCTCCCATTGAGCAGATTTCTGCCCTCAGCTCTATTCCCGGTTTGAAACACGGGTTCTTGCTACGCACGCCGGGGATCGAAGTGGATTCTCCTGACAAGAACGCTGTTTTGTCGCGGCTGGAATCGAGCCACCAGGAAGCACGGAACGAACTGGGGATGGGGGATTGGCCACTGGTCACCAGCAGTCAAATCCATGGCAACGAGGTGTTTGAGGTCACCGAGCCGAAGACTCAGTTCATTGAAGGAGTTGATGGACTGATTACCAACTTACAAGCTGTTGCTCTCGGGGTTCATGTTGCCGACTGCGGAGCGGTTTGGATCGTAGATCCGCTCAACTTGGCCGTGGGCATGGTTCATTCCGGCAAAAAAGGAACGGAACTGGGAATCGTGCCTCGCGCAATATCACGGTTGCAAGAGCGCTACGGTTCGCTTGCTGGAAACCTCCAAGTTTCACTAGGACCATGCATTCGCCCACCTGCTTACGAGATTGATTTCGCGGCTCAAATTCGTGATCAGGTCATTGGGGCGGGCGTTCCCGAAACCCAATTTCATGACGCAGGGATTTGCACATCGAGTGACCTTTCGCGCTTTTACTCTTATCGCATCGAAAAAGGGCACACCGGTCGAATGTTGGCGCTGGTGGGTTGGGAGAAACAGTCATGATGGTTTCTGCTCCAGCCAAGGTCAATCTGTCGCTGCGCGTGGTCGGAAAGCGCGAAGATGGCTTTCATGAGATTGAAACCCGAATGGCTCCACTCACGCTATGCGATGAACTACTCTTCGAGCGCCGAGACGAGGGTGGTCTTGCTTTTACCTGCACGGATTCGGAACTGCCGACCGATGAGAGCAATCTGGTGGTTCGTTCTGTTCGCCAACTGGAGAGGCACACCGGAAAGATGCTTGACGTTTCCATCCAGCTTACCAAGCGGATCCCCCATGGGGCAGGACTGGCGGGAGGCAGTAGCGACGCAGCTTCCACGCTCCAGGGATTGAACGATCTTTTTGAGCTCGGAATCAGTCGCGAAGATTTGCGGGGACTCGCGGCTGAAATTGGTTCCGACATTCCGTTTTTTCTTTATGAACGCGTCTGCGACTGTCGGGGCAGAGGGGAGTTCGTGGAGCCGGTAACTTTTCCTCACACCTTATCGCTCATGCTCGTTAAACCCTGGTTCGGCATCCCCACTCCCTGGGCTTATCAACGCTGGAAGGAGTCGCGCGAGATTCCTGGTGTGGAGTATGAAACTCAAGAACAGGCGTGGGGCGAAATGCAGAACAGCTTGGAGCGTCCGGTTTTTGAGAAATACCTTGTCCTTGCTGATCTCAAGAATTGGCTTCGAGAGCGAGTGGAAGTGGAGGGGGCACTCATGTCAGGATCAGGATCAACCACCTTTGCGATTCTCGCCCCTGAAGCAGGAACGGAATCCCTGGAACGGGATTTGAGATCAGAGTTTGGGAAAGAGCTGTGGATCGCTTTTTGCGAGACTCGATCGGGTTGACAATGCTAAACTGCGGCATAATGTCAGGAAATCCTAACTAAATGTTGGGTTTTTCATGTCATTCTCGCACAAGCAATTCCTACAAGGATTCGTAGACCGGGCTCGGGGAAACCAAAGCCCGGGTGATTCTACGATTGCTGAGACTTATCGTTCGCAGCTCCCCGAGGGAGGGCAGAGCGCGTGGATCAATCCGATTGCCGCTGAATACATTGACGAGATTGGCCCTGACTCCACGGGTGTGGAGGTAGAAGGTTCCAACCTTAATTTTCGGCCGTGCCATGCCCTTGAGCCCGATGACGTTCCTCTTCCCGATCCCGTCGTCATTAACGCTCTGGTCGAAGAAGCGCTTGAGCTGCTCCAGGC
>JBCDHN010000785.1:0-2273 GCA_038749915.1 Verrucomicrobiota bacterium
CCGAGCTTCAGCGCAGCAACACCGCCCTTCAAAAACAGGCAGAGATTCTCGCCAACATTCATGATGCCGTTTTTCTGATTGGTCCCGACGGTAATCTTCAAAGCTGGAATCGGGGAGCTGAGGCAATTTATGGGTATTCCGCTGAAGAAATTCTCGGCCAACCGGCCGATCAACTGCTTCCGCCCGAAGACATCGGTCGATGCGAACGCATCATGAAAGCGGTCGCGAAGGAGCAACACACCGAGGAGATGGTGTGGTGTGTCACCAAAACAGGGCGGCGAATTGCCGTAGCCATTCGGGCCACTCAAAGCGTCGGGGAAGGCCAATCCGGCGTGGTGATCTGCGCCCGTGACATCACCGAGCAAAAGCGGCTGGAAGAACAGGTGCTGCACGCCAGCGAAAAGGAGCAGCGTCGCATTGGTCAGGACATTCACGACGATCTATGCCAACAGCTGGCCAGCATCGGCTGTTTGACGAAAGTCTTGGAACAACGCCTTCGCGATGTTTATGACGAAGGCGCTCAGCATCTTTCCCAGATCGGAGACATGGTCTCGCAGGCCAATGTGAGGGCGCGCGAAATCGCCCGTGGCCTTATTCCAGCCGTCCTTGAGACCGAAGGCCTGATTGGAGCTTTGGAAGATTTAGCGAACACGACCGAGCAGATCTATGCGCCAGTAAAATGTCGGCTCAGAACCAGCAAACGGCTCAAACTCGGGAGTGAAAAGGAACTGGTGCAACTCTTTCGAATTGCCCAGGAGGCGGTGAACAATGCCGTGAAGCACGCTGCCCCGAAGCTGATAACGATTCATCTCTTCGAGGAGGGTTCCAATATCCGATTGAGAATCCACGACGATGGTCAGGGCATCCAGGAGCCCGACTCCCCTTCGTCAGGTCTTGGTTTGCTCACGATGGCGCACCGTGCTCGCACCCTCGGAGGGGAATTTGAGATTCACACCACTGAAGAAAATGGAACAACCGTTGAATGTCTTGTCCCCTTCTCTTAGGAAGAAGGATCCATCCATGAGTGAAGTCTATATCGTCGATGATCATCCGGTGATGAGATTCGGGTTGGCCGCCCTGATCGGGGCCGAGAACGATCTTGAGGTAACCGGTCAATCCGGCACGGCCGCAGAGGCATTTGCCGATCTTCAGGAAAATGCGCCGGACCTTCTCTTGATGGACGTCACTTTACCCGACAAAAACGGTTTGGAACTCATCAAGGATCTCCGGGCGATTCACCGCGATCTTCTCGTGTTGGTGGTGTCGATGCATGACGAAAACACCTACGCCGAACGAGCCTTAAAGGCAGGTGCCAAAGGCTACGTGATGAAGGAAGAGGCGCCTGGAAAGCTGGTTCAGGCCATTCGCATCGTTCTGACAGGAGGAGTCTTTGTGAGCGATTCCGTTTCCGCGCGCATCGTTCAGAACTTCGCCAACGGCCGTTCTACGCAGGGTTTTGGCATTGGTCGTTTGACCGACCGGGAGCTTGAAGTCTTTCGGCTGCTCGGAGAAGGCAAGGCAAGCCGGGAAATTGCCGGGATGCTCCACATCAGTGTGCGCACGATCGACGCTCATCGTACGCATATTAAAGAAAAGCTGGGTTTTCGAGATGCCACCGAGTTGATGCATCAGGCCGTCAAATGGGTTGAAACGGGGGAAATCGACTAACCGTACGAGATTCGCGTACGAAGCTTACTGGATTGCGTGACTCCACTGATGGGAGTCGATGCCAATATCTGAATTCCGACTCCGGGGCTAGTCTCGATTTGTAGCCACAAATCAGACTAAATCATGACACCCCATACCATTGAAACTGCTGAGGACCGGGCCTTCCAAAAGCTCGGTGAGTCGTCACTTTTTCAGACCTATCGCACGGCCTTTCGCCTGGCAACGGGACTGGATGTGGAACTTCGTCCAGCTGGCGAAGAAGACGATCCCGATACTTCTCCGGGCAATCTTAATGGCAACTCTTTCTGCTCCGCAATGAACGCCGGGAAAGGTTGCGAAGCTTGTGTTCTGGCAAGGAAATGCCTTTTCGAGTCCGCCAGCCATCAAGCCAAGACCATCAAGTGCTTTGCCGGCCTCAAGGAAACAGCGATCCCAATCCGCTCTGGAAATAATCTCATCGCCTTCCTTCGCACGGGTCAGATTTTCCACTCTGAGCCGGATTCGGAAGACTTTGAGGCGATTTCTGCCAAACTTCAGGAAGAGGGGATCAAGCCAACCCAAGAGCTTGAAGCTCGGTATCTGGACTCACCGGTGCTCGAATCCAA
>JBCDHN010000786.1:0-2268 GCA_038749915.1 Verrucomicrobiota bacterium
GGAACGTCAAATACTGGGTTAAACGGGCGGCACGTTAGGCAGCGAAGCGGGGGATTCAACCCGTAATCCTCAGAGCTTTACCCTCCCTTGACCGTGTTCATCCACTCCACGGCTGCTTCACTTTCCGGGAGATCGGGAAACTCTTGCGCTGCATTCCGGAAGGCTTTGAAGGCGTCCAACCGGTCTTTCTGTCGGCGGTACATTTCGCCTTCATGAAGCTTCATCCGCAACTTGTCCCGAGGCTCCGTGTAAGCAGCTTCGGCCCGTTTCAACTGGATTCGGGCCTCGTCGTAATCGCCGGTTTCCAGAGCGCTCAAGGCCAGGTGTTCGAAGAGTTCCGGTTTGGGATTTTTCGCAGTCGCCAGCTCCAGCTTGTAAAACAACGTCCGTTCCGGGAAAGGGTTTCCTTCACCCCACCGCGCATACGCCACCCGCAAAACCTGATAAGGCATCGCCTCGCTTTCCTGATGGAACTGACTCTGATCGAGGGAATTGCGCAGATTGGGAAACGGTACATACAAAGGATCTCCAATCGCGAGATTCGTCCATGAAACTCCTTGCTGGGCGATATAGGCGCTTTCGATGAAGGTAAACCCCCGCGTGAGCCGGTTGGTGAAGAGATCCAGTTGGTGAGCCAGCTCATCGGGTGTTTCGTAAGCATTGCAAAGAACGCTCGAAGCACCTCTCGCCAGCAAGGGACCGGCCCAGTGTTCCTCAGAAGATCGGAGCGTTGCTCCGTTTCTGGGATGAACATGACAGGCAACCGCCCCGGGCTGGAGGACGATACCCCTCTTCAAAAATGGTCCGTGGGTCATTTCATGACCACTTCCATAGTAGAGAATCGGGTCTCCCATTGGATACATGGTGGGAAGCGGATCCCGGTAGGAATCAGCCATCACGGGAATCCCGATGCGACGAAGCTGAGCAGTCGCAGAGTCCAACCAGGCTTGGGAGACTCCGCTTCCTGCTCCTGAATCGACATAGGCTTGACCCCACAGGCCTCCGACTTCCGCCTTGATCGTGTCGTCGATCATTCGTCGACAGATCTTCGCATTCGGCCCGTCGACGCGCCCCACCAGCATGATGGGCAAGTTCGCCGAATGAAACGGGACCTCACTGCCATAGTAGGGATTGGCCAGAGGCCCTTCGGTGGTCAGTCCGGGCTGGCCAAGGGTGCAGAGCTCGGAATCGACACTTGCGGCGGAAATCTTGCCTGAATCAGTGACGAACTTCTCCTCCCGGATCTTTACCGGCACGCCGTGCATCAACGCCAACACCTTGATCTCTGAGCGAAGACTCTGTTTGCCGGTTTCCGCATCCCGAGTCGGCATCCACCACCCTCCTGCGAGCAAGGCGTCCCTTAAAGGATCGTGAATTTTTGCAACGAAGTCTTTTCGAGAAATCTCCTCAGTCGTCGGACAGTCCAGAACAATCACATTGCGGGAGGCGATTTCCCGGGCGCTGGCATAATAGCGAGCCAAATCCTCGGAACCCGGAGCATTCTTATTGCAGACAACGAGCGTGAACTGGGAGTAAACCGAGGCGCGAACAGCAGGAGGCTCAGCGCTGAACCCCAGCGCCAGGCCAAAGAATGAGAAAATGAAGAGGAAAGATGATTTCACCGGAAAACCCCGAGTTTAGACGATGTGGAGCTTCAATCCATCGTAGGCAAAGTTCACTCCTGTTGGCAATTTTGCGTCGTCCAGATCATGATCAATATCGTGGCACATATGGGTGAGCCATGTTTCCCCCGGTTTGAGCTGTTCCACGGTTTCTAGTGCCTCGGAAACGCTGTAGTGGGTCGGAAGATCACGATAACTGGTCGCATCGAGAATCAGGCAATCGAGGTCCGACATCAACTCCATCTCCTGTTCTCCAATGAACTTGCAATCCGGCACATAGGCGAACCGCTTCCCGTGACCTTCAAATCGGTAGCCAATCGTTCGGACCTTTCCATGCCGCACTTCCAAAGGAGTTACTTCAATCTGTTCCAGTTGAAATGGTCCCTTCACTTCGTGGGCGACCGGCTTCACATAAACCGCATACCAATTGGCTCGATCAAAGGCGAATCCGAAGGCAGTCTTGATCTGGTTTAAGCACTCGGGCGTGCCGTAGATGGGAATGGTTGCGTCCTCGCCCCGGCAAAACCGACGCAAGTCATCAAAGCCCATGATGTGATCGCTGTGGGCGTGGGTAAAGATGGCAGCGTCCAGCTCGGTGATGCCTTCGCGGAGACATTGCGCACGAAAATCAGGACCAGTGTCGACC
>JBCDHN010000787.1:0-2264 GCA_038749915.1 Verrucomicrobiota bacterium
CAAAGTCGCCATTCTCGGGAAAGAGCCCGAACACTTCTTCCTGCACCACCACGGCAAAGAGCGTCAGGGTCGCACTGAAAACGCCAAGCAGAATGGCCGCACCGTAGATGAGCAATTGATCGCTCCGGAATCCGGAAAACTGACCGATGATGAAAAACCAGACCGTGGCCACAAAGAGCGTGAGCCCGACATAGGCCGGACTGAGATCTGCATAGTCGTGAACGAGCACCGTTCCAAAAATTCCACCGAAGTCTCTCATCCTCGAGAAGGCATCGAACCGAACATGGACCGAGGTGGCGCGCCTGATTCGGGGTTGGTCCAACAGCTCATCAAGCCGGACCAAGTCCTTTTGCAGCAAGGCCGTTTCAACCAGACGCGATGCGGCATGGTTGGAATCGCGAAGGGCCAATTCGGCTTCAAAGTGGCGATTCGCAGCTTCAAACTGCCCTTCGTTAAACTCCAAATCTCCAACGCATTCATTCACGAATGGCTGTCGGGGACTCGACAAGACTTGTTGTTCAAGCTCGCCTCTGGCACTACGCCGATCGGCTTCGGTAGCGGAGAACCTGGCCTTTGCATAGGTCTCAAACAGTTCGAGATTCTCTGGTGAGAGGTCGCTGCCTCCCAACCAATTCCGAATGGTCGGAACCGTCTCCATCGTGACGAACTTCGGCAACTCGATGGCTTCCGGCGTGGCACCAAATTGGTGGGGCCACTCTTCGATCGCCTTGCGATTCTTCTCCCCGATCTCGCGATGGATGATGATCTCGGCTTCACGAATCGCAGCCAACATTTCAACCTCTCCACGTTGCGCCAGTTCAATACGTTTTTGGTACCAGTTCTGACGACTTCCCACGGTGAACCAGAGCAGGAGGGCAAAAATCGTCGATGCGGCAATGATCCCAATCGCCGAACGGACCAGGAAATCTCGGTCGCGTGAAAGACTCCGAAGTCGCTTTTGGGTAAGCCGGGGCATAGGCCATCCTAGGATCTCGCACGGTTCTATCAACCCTTGGAAACCGGACATTTTCAGCTCATTTAATCCTGATTTTTCTCAATTCTGAGACTAACCGCGAATAAATGATCTAATTGTGAAAAAAATGGTTGCTCCTACTTCCTACGCCCTTTAACGACCATTTGGAGCCATCTTTTACCCTCCCACCAGAGTATGGACGCAGAATTTTGCCCTAAGCAAGAAGTTACCATTCTATCAACTCCCAACGGTCTCGTCCTCTCCACCGGCAAGGGTCAATTCATCATTCAGAGCACGGTGGCCGAACTGCGGCACGAAGTTGATCCGGTAACCATGTTGAGCTTGAATGGTGATGAGGAATTGTTGCAACAAGCAGCAGAAATCGACGGTAAGAAGTAGGCGAAAACCGCCTCATAAATGCGTAAATTATAGTAAATACGCACTAATTAGGCCCAGAGGGGTCGGTCAGATTTGAAATTCTATGAATTTTTCGAATCACAAAATCGATTATAATGGTATTTTATGGGCAGACCGGTCGCTCGTGGCAGGTAGAACCTTTTCAAACACTCAACATCCGTCCAGAAATTCCCTAGGAATCATGAGGAGTTCAGTTCAAACAACGCTAATCATCGCCCTCTTTTTCGTCTCCGCCTCCCTCGCACAGGCAGCTCAATCGAAGGTGCTCTATCTCGGTGATTCCCTGAGCATGGGAGCTTTTGGCAGGACGCTGGACGCAAACATGCGATCGGAAAAGTTGGAGGTTTACACCTATGTGGCCGGGGGAGCGAGCCCCTACTATTGGCTGAGCCGCTACGAGCCCATCTCCTGTTCGATTGGATATTGGGAAAAGACGCCAACCCTGGAAAAGCGGGTCGGATACATTCGCGAAGTTCCAAAGGTCGAATCCCTCCTCGACAGCTACAAGCCAGATGTGGTTGTCGTCCAAACGGGAGTCAACCTCTATGCAACTCTCCGCTCCAAACGCCGCGAGAAAGCGGACAACATCAAGGTCGTGGAGACTTTGATCATGGATATGTGCCGTGCGGTTCACTCCAAAGGTGCCCATTCCTACTGGATCACCCCGCCTGAATCTCACCCCAAGCGTTTCCCTTCGGATCTGCAGCAGGAGCTCACCAAGATTATGAAGCGGGTCGTTGGCGGATTGGGCGGAAAAGTGTTCGAAAGCGCTGAGGTCACGCATTGGACCGCGGAGTATCCTTCCGGGAGCGACGGCATTCATTATGGCCCCGACCAGTCCATTGACTGGGCCAGCAAGGTGACGGTGGACTTC
>JBCDHN010000788.1:0-2255 GCA_038749915.1 Verrucomicrobiota bacterium
GTGAATCCGATCAGCCAATCAAGGTAGCTGGACAAATTGGGGCGCGGGTTCCGGCCTATTCTTGTGCGCCGGGCAAAGCGATTCTTGCCGGGCTGCCGGAGGATGAGCTGGATGATTACCTGGGAGCTGTGAAACTGAAAAAGTTCACGTCGACGACCAGGTCAACCCGAAAGACACTGGTCGCGGACCTACTCGAAGTGCGGGAACGCGGATACGCCACCGACGAGGCGGAAGGTCTCGAAGGAATTCGTTGTGTGGGCGCGGTTGTCTCGGATCAGTATGGCTACCCCGTCGCGGCGTTAACAGTGATCGGTCCCATGTTTCGGGTCAGGATCGAGCACTTTTCGGAAATGGGGAAATCCTGCCTCGAGGCGGCGAAAGCGGTTCAGGAAAGACTGCTCTCCGGCATTCCCGCAGTTTAGCCTCTGACCGTTTCGTTCTGAACGTTTCCATCTACCACCAAACCCTGTACGATCCCATGAGAAGATTGTTGCCTCATCCATTCGTTTGGAGTCTTTGCCTATCGCTTTTCCTTTCCTCCTATTTGCAAGGGGCTGATCCACCGAAACCGAATATCGTCATCATTTTCACTGATGATCAAGGCTACGGGGACCTTGCGTGCTATGGCAACGAGAAGCTCAAGACTCCTCGCCTGGATCAATTGGCGAAGGAGGGCACGTTATTTACATCGTTTTACTCCCAGACCGTTTGCGGTCCGTCGCGATCTGCGTTGCTCACTGGACGTCAGCCGCATCGCAGCAAGGGCTGGAGTATGCCGGCGGACGAGATTACGTGGGCTGAACTGATCCGTGAGGCCGGCTACCAGACCGTCTGCATTGGCAAGTGGGATGTCTCCAATCGTAAGCCGATTCTCGACCGTATGCCTAATGCGCAGGGTTTCGATGATTACTTCGGCCCTCTTGGGGCGAACGATGACGGTCAGGTCACCTTTCACGAGAACAACGAGAAGACCGGCACCAGCCGGGAGATGGGCGGGCTGACCACTCTATACACTGATCGGTCGATCACCTGGCTTAAGGAAAGGCGCGATCCGGAGAAGCCCTTCGCACTCTATCTCTCCCATACGATGATGCATACCGTCATCGATGCATCGGATCGCTTTCGCGGCAAATCGGCCGGAGGACTCTACGGCGATGTCGTTGAAGAGTTCGACTACGAAACCGGAAGGCTTCTCGACACCCTCGATGAGCTGAAGCTGAGCGAAAACACGCTGGTGATCTACACCAGTGATAACGGCCCGTGGAACCAAGACAAGTACACGCTGAGAAAAACGGGCCAGCAGGGGAATGAGAGAAAGCGTCCCGAAGGATGGTATCACGCGCAAGACACCATCTTTTGGGGTGATGCGGGACCGCTCCGCAATGGCAAGGGGTCCTGCTACGAAGGAGGTTATCGGCTTCCCTGCATTGTTCGTTGGCCAGGAAAGATCCCAGCTGGGAGAAGCTCGGATGCTATCTTCGCGACCATCGATTTTCTGCCCACTTTCGCTCATCTCGCTGGTTTTGATGTCCCCGAGGATCGTTCCATCGATGGCATGGATCAGACATCGCTACTCCTCGGTAAAAGCGAGGTTGGTAGAGACTATTTCTATTTTCAGAACGCCGGAATCCGCCAGGGAAAATGGAAGTATCTGAAGCCCGATGCTCACTTTTATAGCTATGCCGTCGAGGATGATCGGGAGCAGGTGGAAGAGCTCTATGATCTCGACACCGACCTCGGTGAGCAAATCAACCTTGCCGCAGAGTATCCTGAAAAGGTGAAGGAATTGAAAGCCCTGATGGAGACCATCGAAATGAGCGAACTCTAGGAGCAACGAAGAATCGATTTTCCCACCAAGAAGCCATGACAAACGTCCTCCGCTCCACTGATTGGAACCGCCTGTTCAAGTCGGGCTGGTCTTTCGCCCTATTTTGTTGGATTGCCTCTTTCGGTTCTGTTCTGCCGATCGTGAGAGCGGCCGACGATCGCCCGAACATCGTCCTCATCTTCATCGACGACATGGGTTATGGCGACATTGGTCCGTTCGGGAATACGGCGAATCAGACGCCGAACCTTGACCAGATGGCGGCCGAAGGAAATACCCTGCGCCAGTTCTACGTTGCCAACACCGCCTGCACGCCCTCACGCGCTGCACTTTTGACCGGCACCTATGCCCATCGGATTGGGATGGATGGGATGGTCACGTTTCCTGGTGAGGATCGAGGACTGAATCCTGACGAAGTCACCATCGCCGA
>JBCDHN010000789.1:0-2245 GCA_038749915.1 Verrucomicrobiota bacterium
AGTGTTGCAGACCAAGAATCCGAAACCAAACCTGGAGCCAGCTTCGTCTTTTTGCCTGGCACGATTCAGGCCAGCGAGTATGGAACCAAAGTTCATGAACTGTTTGAGTCCACACCTTGGATCGATGCTCTAGGACCCAATGAACTGGAGGACACCCTCGCTTCCAACATTGATGAAGCCGATGAGGTTGAGATATCAGCTATGCAAGAGGTGCTCAAGAATTTGAATACTGACCCGGTTTCATCGATCTTTCGAAAATCATCTTTTCCCCTCAATCCAATCGCCTGGCTTGAAAAACGCTTCGAGTTGATTGACGAAGGGAAATGGATTTCCGGAACTTTTGATCGCGTGGTGGTTCAGCAGGACGAAAAGCAGAGGGCGACAACTGCAGACGTGTATGATTTTAAAACCAATAAGGTAAGCTCCCAAGAAGAGGTGGATGAGGCGTGTGCTCACTACGCTCCGCAATTGGCAATCTACCGTCTTGCACTCAGCCGGTTGTTAGGTATCCCGGAACAAGAGGTTCGCTCCCATTTGGTCTTCACCCGCTTGGCAAAAGTCGTCGAAGTCGAGCAGCCGTTTTGAGCATTAAGACCTCGCCTGTTGGGCAGCTGCATGCACCGCGACGGCAAGGGCGATGCCGCATTGAGCAAGATTTCCGCCATGAAGGTACTGCTCGGGCCCCTGATCCTCATTCACTGCTATCAATCGGAAGTCGGCAGGTAGTTCCCCAATCGTCTGGGAATAGCCGTCGTTGGCGGCTTCACGTCCGAGCCATCCCAGACCCAGGCGCAAACCGGAGTCCAAAATCGCCTCATCAAGGCTTCGACAGTTCCGTCCCATCACATCCTGAACGAAACATAATTTTCGGATCACAAGTGATTCCGTTAGTAAATCCACCTCAACTTCGGCAAAAGCAGCGGCGGCGACAAATCGGTGAAACGGGCTGCCGACAAACTCGGTCTCGTTCCAATCCTGGGGCGGAGGCGCCGCAATCCCAATCGCAGTCAGAGGTGCTTGCCCTGATTTTTTTGCAGCCACAACCTTCTTGCAGGCGTCAACCGTCGCCTTGATCGACAGACCCATTTCATTCGAAGGAACCGCCGCGACTGGATTGGTAAGTCCAGCGAGTGAAGCGGGGTGTAATGAAATACTTCCCGGCGAAACGCCCAGGTGCTCGATCACGCTTTGTCGCACGCGGGCCAACAACGTGAAATCCGAGCGCCCGCCGGGAACGTGAAGTTGAACGGATTGGTCTTCGCAGATATTCAAAAGAACTGAAGCGCTGGTTCCTTTTGACCTGGGCCCGCGGACGCCAAGCTTTACCGGTATGGCCGCGATTCCACGTTTTTGGTGCGGATGCCGCTCATTCCACTCCATCGTCTTCTGTCTCACCGCGGAAAGACCAACTGCCTGTCTTAGGGTGTTCCAGGAGGCAGATATGCTTCCACCGTTCACCTTCTGACGATAGAAGGACTTTGCTCCTTTGGGGTAAAGGTTCCGCTCTCTCACCACTTCTGGCGCAAGGTCGACGGCGGAGGCGACGTGCGAAATGACTTCTTCCATGATCAAAATCGCTTCCGCGCTTCCATCGCCAATCATCGGGTTCCTCGGGGCATGGTTGGTCCGGCAAAGCTGAGCTTCCAGTTCAACATTCTTAATCTGATAAGCATTGTCGAGATGAAGCAGGGTGTTGGTCAGGATTTCCTGATGGTTCAAATCGTAGGCGCCCACATCGATCAAGAGGCTGCATCGGAGTCCGTTAATTGTTCCCTGGTCGTCAAAGGCGACATCGAACTGGGCAGAGATCGGCCGTTTGCCACCGGCGCAGAGCGTGTCCTCGGCATGCGATAATTCGAGTTGAACCGGGCGTTTCATCCTTGTCGCAGCAATCGCGGCAAGAATTGCCCAGTAATGGCTCGCCATCTCCTTGCCTCTCAGAGTTGACTCCACCACTTGGTTCTCGATGAGAATCCGATTTTCAGTGGAGCCAAGATAGGTTGCGACCGCTGCGCGAACGCCATCAGGATCCTCTGTCTGCAACCGAATTTGCAGCCCATCAGGAATGGGTATTGCATCAACCCGAACCGGCTCTGCATAGTGATGGGATTGAAACGGTGTCGTGACTTTCCCTGACACCTCTCGCGATGGCCAGTCTGGCCATTTGC
This sequence comes from Verrucomicrobiota bacterium, assembly GCA_038749915.1. Taxonomy (GTDB): domain Bacteria; phylum Verrucomicrobiota; class Verrucomicrobiia; order Verrucomicrobiales; family DEV007; genus JBCDHN01. The sequence continues at coordinate 2,169 of JBCDHN010000789.1, forward strand.
CCACTTTGACGAGTTTTTTGGGCCCAAGAACAGATCCAATGGCAGAAGCCTGGTCGCAGTCCAAAATGGGATGCAAG
>JBCDHN010000790.1:0-2244 GCA_038749915.1 Verrucomicrobiota bacterium
GGTGGACCAGCCTGATTTCGAGTTTCTCGATTCCGTGGGTGAGATTTTGCGACCGGGTGGAGATATGGAGAAGTGCCGCAAGGAAATGGCTCAGAAGTTTCTCGACCTCCATGGTGCCGGAGAGATTACTTCCGGCCAGGACAAGCCCATTATCACCAGTCGAAATGATAATTTGCTGCACTGCTTCTCATCTGAATACACTGCGTTGCTCTCTCATCGCAAATCGGTCGAGGGAATCAATCCGGAGGAGCTCCGCAATGGGTTCTTTCAGCGGCAGAACAATCTCAAAAAATACGAGGAGTGTTCAGATGTGATTCGAGAGCAAGTGGAAACGATCCTCGGGAACATGGTGGATCGGTTCGACTACCCCGAGGAGATCGCGCTCGACACCGTGGTCTATTCGATTCGCAAAGGAATCATCGACTTTGCTGAGATCCTTTCCTAACTAAACCTTCCGCTGCGGGTTTTCTGCCCAATAACTGGAGATGGCGAGAAGAAGAGGGATGATGATGCTGGCAATCAGGGCGGCCTCGTAGGTTCCGGTCGTGTGTTTTGAAATGGCGAAAGCGAGAGGTCCGAGCCCGCTTGCGGTAACAACGGTTGACATGCTGGCTCCGCTCACGGCGCCGAGCCATCGTCGCCCGAAAAACCGTGGCCAGATCATTCCGCTGATGCTCACAAATCCTCCGCCGGCCATGCCATTCCCAATAATGTAAGCCCAGAGGCCGATCGGAGTCGTGAGATAAAGAAGCCCCACCGCTCCGCAAACGCTGGCAATGTTCATGACGAGGAGGAGCCACTTGATCCGAATGCGGGAGCTCAATGCTCCAAAAACAAGATTGGTCGAGACGCTGCAGACGGCCATCGGGAAGAACTTCTCAACAATGGACTGGCGGTCGAAGCCGAAGTCGGAGCCAATCGATTCAATATGAAAGGTAAAGGCCGTAACAAAGAGACCAACCCAGGCCAGCGACAGGTTGAAGGACCAGAAGGAAATGGTTTTGAGGGCCTCCGAGCGCGTGAAATCGCGCTTGATGACCATATCGAGATTCGAAGAAGGAGGCTGGTCGCCAACCGCACCGTCCATTTCAAGACCGCACTCCTCGGGATTGTCCCGGAAGATCAACCAGCCGACGGGAACCATGACGAACAGCGTAAGCAAACCCAAGACCTGCCACGCTCCGTCGTAGCCAAAGCGCTCGATCATGGAGAGCAAGATGACGGGAGCCAGCGAGAAACCCAGCGTTACCAAAAGCTGGCTCGCAGAAATTGCGTTCCCGCGTTTGCGGTCGAACCATTTTCCAACCGCGTTTCGGCAAGACATGGTCAACACCCCTTGGGCGGAAGCGCGAATCATGTAAAAGCCGAGTCCGATCACTATAAACGAAATCGCAGGATGAATCTCGGCATCCAGAGGTGAGGAAAGAAATCGGGCGAGGTGAGCGGATTGGCTGAGGTAAAAAAGAATCAGGCCCGTGGCAAATGCCGATGCCACGACCATCCGGCGGGCTCCCCAGGCGTCGAAGAGTTTTCCAAGCCACGGCAAGGTCAACCCGCTCGCCACTGTGCCAATGCAATACGCGGTGCTGAGCAGAATGCGGTTGAGATTGAGCTCCCGCATCATGACGTCGGTAAAGACGCTGAATCCCATCGTCTGTCCCGGGATGCTGAAGAGGGTGCCCAACGTCGCTCCAAGAACAATGACCCAACCATAAAAGAACGGGAATCGTGATGGTGAAAACGGAACGTTCGGATTCCAAAGATTCGGCACGAGCCATGCTCGATTCGAATTTCTCATCAGCAAGCCCGAAGTTGGTTTTCCAGGCTTGCGTGGTAACGGACCTTCGCTAGGCTCTCAGCCATGACGTTTCGCCTCCTGCTTTTCACGTTCCTGGTTTCGATTGGGAGTCTCCAGGCCCGCCCGAACATCGTTTTCATTTTTTGCGATGATCATGCGACTCAGGCAATCAGCGCCTATGGCTTTGGGCTCAATGAAACGCCGAACATCGATCGGATCGCCGCTGAAGGAATGCTGTTTGAGCGTTGTTATGTAACCAACTCGATTTGTGCGCCTTCCCGGGCCGTTGTCCTTACTGGCAAATACTCGCACCTCAATGGGCAGCGAACCAATAAGGATGTTTTTGATGGAAGCCAGCAGACGGTTCCCAAATTGCTTCAGGCCGCGGGATATCAGACTGCGATTGTTGGGAAATGGCATCTCAAATCCACGCCAACGGGATTTGA
>JBCDHN010000791.1:0-2241 GCA_038749915.1 Verrucomicrobiota bacterium
GCTGACCATCCAACCAGCGCCGACTGACCATGGGATCAAGTTTCGACGGGTTGACCTGGAAGATAAGCCATTTCTCGATGCCCATGTCAGCAAGGTGCAGGAGGTGGAACGCGCCACCACAATCGCGGAAGGAAGCGTGAAGGTCCATACGGTTGAGCACGTCATTTCTGCCCTTACCGGAATGGGCGTGGACAATGCAATTGTGGAAATGGATGCGAACGAACCTCCGATTGGTGACGGCAGCGCTCGGCCATTTGTCGAGCTGGTGAAAAAGGCCGGTGTCGAAAAGCAGGACGAGCTCCGCAAGGTCTACGAGGTCCGCGAACCCATTCATCTCGAAACCGGTGGATCGATCATCACGGTGGTTCCCGACAAGAAGTTCCGCATCTCCTGCACTCAGGAAGGACCGGATGGACGGTTCACCCAGTATAAGAGCCTCGAGATCAATCCGGAGACCTATGAGAAGGAAGTCGCTGCGGCCCGGACGTTCGTTTACTATGAGGACGTAAAACCGCTGATGGACAAGGGCTTGATTCAAGGAGGGAGTCTCGAAAACGCCGTCGTGATTCGTGGAGAAGAAGTCATGAGCAAGGAAGCGATGCGCTTCAAGGAGGAGTTCGTCCGGCACAAGATTCTCGACCTGATTGGCGACCTGATGCTGAGCGGACGCCGCATCATGGGCCATGTCATAGCGGTCAAGCCGGGGCATCGCCCGAACACGGAAATGGCCCAGCGCCTGAATGATGCGTTTGTCGAAGTGGAAGCCGCAGCGCCCAAGCCACTCAATATCCCGACCGGCAAAGGGGTGCTCGACGTGAACGAGGTCATGAAGATTTTGCCGCATCGTTATCCGTTTCTCATGGTCGATCGCATCATCGATTTCGAGGGGGACATGAAATGCACCGGCGTCAAACAAGTCACCATCAACGAGCCCTACTTCGAGGGGCATTTTCCCGGGCACCCGGTGATGCCAGGCGTCCTTCAGGTCGAAGCGATGGCCCAAGTCGCCAGCATCATCATGCTTCGCAAACCGGAGAACCAGGGCAAGATCGGCTATTTTGTCAGCGCGGATTCGGTAAAGTTCCGCCGCCCGGTCATGCCCGGCGACACGCTCTTCATCGAAGCCGAATTCCTGAAAGTGAAGCGAAACATCGGCCAGGCCAAGTGTCAGTGCATCGTGAATGGCGACGTTGCTTCCTCCGGAGAACTGAAGTTTGCGCTTCTGGATCGTTGAGGGACTTTAGGGGCGGGCATCATGTCAAACATCCACCCAACAGCGATCATCCACGAGTCTGCAACAATTGCGGATGATGCGAAAATTGGCCCTTACTGTGTCATCCACGAGGGTGTGGAAATCGGCTCAGGAACTTGGCTGCAGAACCACGTCACGGTTGCCGGGCCCACCAAGATCGGATCCAACAATCGGTTTTTCGCCTATGGATCGATCGGGCAGCAGACCCAGGATTTGAAGTATAAGGGCGAGCCCACGTATTGCGAGATCGGCGACAACAACACCTTTCGTGAATTCATCACGATTCACCGCAGCACCAATGACGAGGAAGTGACCCGGATTGGAAGCAATAACAACTTTCTCGCCTACAGCCATATTGCCCACGAATGTTTGGTTGGTGATCATGTGATTTTCTCAAACAACGGCACTCTGGCTGGCCACGTAGAGGTTGAGGACTACGCCATTCTTGGCGGGTTGAGTGCGGTTCACCAATTCTGCCGGGTCGGAACCCACGCCATCACCGGCGGCTGCACAAAGATTGTTCAAGATGTTCCTCCGTTCATGATCGCGGACGGAAACCCGGCTGAAGTTCGCTCGGTCAACATCGTTGGCCTGCAACGTCGTGGATTCAGTGAGGCTTCGGTTTCCGCTCTCAAGAAAGCCCATCGGCTGTTGTACCGGAAAAATCTGAATGTCACCCAGGCATTGGAGGAAATTCGTGCGATGAAAGACTCCTCCGAAAACGTCCTCCAGACGTTGGCAGATTTTGTGGAGAGTAGTGAGCGTGGGATCATTCGGTAGTTGAAAGCGTCGATCGAATTTTGGTAAGTTTGTTAGGATCAAAATCCGAGCTGGCGAGATCCGCTAACATCGCTCTAACAAACCAACAACTGAAAAGGCAAAGTTTTTAAAACGCGCTCTTTTCTGAAGATCGAAGAGAATAAAATTTAAAAATCTTTCTTCTTCTTAAGACCGTGAATAACTCTCAAGAACATTCTCAACTCGCTCAA
>JBCDHN010000792.1:0-2241 GCA_038749915.1 Verrucomicrobiota bacterium
ATTGGAACGAGCGGATCATAGTCCTCAATCGCCACACCATCTTTCAGATCAACCTGTTGGCGAATGGAGATGGTTCCAATGTTTCTGCCGTCCAGCCCCAGCTTCTCCACTTTGTGGAAGTATTTGAACTTCACGCCCCGGGCTTTGAGCGCCTCATAAAGCGGGGTGATGACGGCTTCGCCCATTCCGGCCTGCATCTTCCAGACAAACGCCCCCCGGTAATCGAGGAACAACCGAAGCGAGAATCGAACCGCAACTCCCGCGGAGAGTTTTTTCTGTTGATCATCGTCCGGGTTGTAGGCGAGCGGAACCGCATAGAGCGCGCGCATCAAGGCTGAGTCCGTGACCATGTCAGGAGCGCCGTGTTTTTTCATCCAATCGGTGAACTCGTACTGGTCCAGACAGTCGAACCCTTTGAGGAAGGCACCTTCCTTCAAAATTCCGCGCGCGATGGCTGTGGCAAAGCGCACCTCAATCAGAAAGTGGCGTCGCTCGCTGTCGTCCAGCTTGGCTTCATCGGCGATCTTCTCGCTGTCCTCTTCAATTCTCCCCAGAAGCCACAAAATACTGCGGCGGGCACGACGGGTAACCGGTGCATCGGGAAAATTTTTCGCGATGTCAAACGCCAGATCCGCCGCGTTGCGAGGATCAGTGATCACGGCATCAAGATTTCGAAGGACCCTGATCGCAAAGCGCACGACGCGAGGGATGAACTTTCCGTCTTTTCCAAAAAGGATGGAGCTATCGTCCGCATGCACCACATCGACCCGATCTTTCAACCAGGCCAGAAGCAGCAACAGAAGCGCCCAAATCGTCGGACCTTTGTCTCCTTTCCGGCTCCGATTTCCTGGAACGGTTCCGGAAAGTTCCGGCATGGCAAAATCCCAGGACTTCCACACGTCTTTCTCGACCTCTTCCATGAAGGAGAAGGTTGCTTTCTTGTCACCACCAGCATCGTTTCGGAGTGGCTGGAAAACCGGATCACGAACCCCGGTTGGATCGGGAAAACAGGTCGAAAGCGGTTCGTCGGCGCCCCGATTCAATTCCTGGAAACAATCGTCGAGCATGTGAAACGCATTCTCGTAGCAGCCCGCCAGATAATGGATGCCGTGTTCCAGACTCCGATTCATGACTTGACCGTCCGGTCCGACCTCGTGAGTACGCCCACTCGCACATTTCCCACCCAATCTCCATCCCATTTGGTAAATGGTGATGTCGTAGGACTTCGGATTCTTGGGATCGCTCAGATAAAAGGCTGATGTCAGCCCGCCAAGTCCTCCCCCAAGGATGGCAATTTTTGGTGTTGAAGTTGAGTCACTCATGAGTCGTTCTGCAGAACACTGTTCTAAAACGAACTGCACACGAATTTCTAACGTGTTACGCCCATCTGTCTGTCGCAAATTTTTGGGCCACTGGCAAGCTCTACAAGCATGAGGGCCTCCGGGGGTGGGACCCGGAGACCCTGCCCGATGTTCTACGTTCTAACCCTGCCAAAATTCCCCTTGCCCCAGTCCCTGTGGTACATTCCATTCCCTGCTATTCCTTCGACCTTCAATACGAGAAACCCGGAGGCGGCCGGAGCCGCCAATGCTGTTGCCCTTCCATCAAAGTTTGGTTGTTCACATGGTTCTAAGTGTGAACGTTGATTGCGAATTTTCATCGAGGTGTGCGCGTTCGCCCTTTTCTAGGAAGGCCGCGCACAAACGTGACAACAATTCTCAATAAATTCGCAACACCTCCTGAAGGTGGAGGCGGATGGCAGGCAATCAGGCCTTAGAAATTGATGGTGTGGCTGATCGTAAAGACGTCCCACTGAGACTCATATTCACCGTTGAACTGAGGAATTACATTCGTCCGAATGTCACGATCCTGGTAAAACCCCGCCACGTAGGCGAAGTCCCAGGATCCCCGGTCGGTTTGATAGCCAAGGCCTATGGTGACAATGTTGCGGTCGGAGCCGGGAATGAGCGGAATGTAGGTCTCGTCAGGTATTGGAGTCTGGGTGTAAAGATAGCCGAGACGAAGGGTCAACTTTTCGTTCAGACGATAATCGAGACCAGTACCCACGCTGAAGCTGTCATCCCAGTTCAGCAAAACACTATCGGCAGGCGCGAGAGCCTGATTCACACCAATATCGACCGGAAGATCGTCGTGGGTTGAATTGCCGATGTATTCGAAGTCGAATCCGAGCGTTAAAGCATCGGAAAGATCAACGGGATAACCAACTCCGTAACTCCAAGG
>JBCDHN010000793.1:0-2240 GCA_038749915.1 Verrucomicrobiota bacterium
ACTCACCGGCGTGCAGCTCTCCTGGAGCCGTGATACAGGCGAAAGCAGCCGCAGCAACGGTCAAAGCAATGATGAGAGGAAAACCCGTCATAAACTCAAGTCATGATCCTCCTTTTTATCTCAACAATTCACCACTGAAGATTTCCAACCCCGCGTCTTCGGTAACCGTCAGAATCCAAAACTGATGAATCTCGTGCCCAGCTGGCGAAACCGGAAAACACGCTTTGCTACGGCGATAGTCCTGAAGGTTGAGCTCCACCTCAAATTCACCATTCTCGTCCACCACGATCTTACGAGGCACGGAAAACTTTCCGGAAAAGCCGCCACGGGGATGATAGGTCGTGAAACCAAAGATCACCCGGTGATCACGCTCCAGCCTACCACGGAAACGAAGCCGTGAGTCCTGATGCGCCATAACGGGAGGGAGATCACCTTGGGACGCATCCAAAACGACGGTGTGCAAGAGGACTGGGGGCTCCGGATAGTTCGGCTCGCCACGCCACAAATGCGTGTGGGCTCGCACCGCTCCCTCCCGCCACGTGCCCAGCACCGCATCACGCGGCAATTCGCTCTTCCAGGTATCGGCGAAGCGTTTCCGGCGGTGCGCTTCGAACGGCGCGTCGTGCTCCAGGGCGGCAACTGCAAAATGTTCGGCGGGCACATTCAAGACTTGGCCATCCGCCAATCGCTTGATTCGAACCTCACCCTCATTCACGGTCAGCTGAGTCGAAAATGAATTGGCGGCAACGTTGAATTGGGTTCCCAGTACAATCAGATCTGCAGCAGGTGTCGTGATCCGCATGGGTTCGTCTGCCGGCTGCGGAACCACATCCATCGACAACTCTCCTTTGCGAAGATGAATGGTCTTGCCGTTCTCCAAATCGGACATCTTCAATGCAGCATGCCCGGAAACCTCCAGACTTGTCCCGTCGCGAAACTCGATTTTCGCCCAACCACCAGCAGCGAAGGCTTCCAAGGTTCCTCCCAAGAGGGGCACACCAATGTCATCCTCATCAAGATGCTGATAGCCATCACTCCCATCCGGCATCCAGGCAACGGGACCGTTCAAATCCGCCAGACGGGCAATGGTCTTTTCGCGATTGGTTGCCCACAAAAACACAGCCATTGATAACATCGCGACGAAAACAGCTGCCACCGCCGCGAACGCCCAGTTCGGCATCGCCATCCCGTGACTCATTCCAGGGTCGGCCGATCTCTTCGCACGAATTCCGGGAATCTCTCCCAGGTGAGAATGAAGGTCGAGATAGCACAAATAGCGTTGCTGCGCCTCCCGATTTCCATCCAGAAGCGTCTCCAACTCCATCAGTTCCTCCGATGAAATTGTCTCCTCGACGAGGCGAGCGAGCAAGGTGTCGAGCCGGGAATCAGGCATGGTTCCATCCCTCCTGTTTCATGGTTTCGCCGACACAATCCAACAACTTTGCGCGGATCTTCTCCAAGGCGTAGTAGAGTTTGTGCATGCTAATCCCCGTCCGTTCCGCCTCTTCTTTTACCGCTCCGTGCCGACCGTAGCGTAGGTTCACCCACTTGCGTTGTTGCTCGGTCAGGCCTGTCAAACAGCCGTCGAGCGCCTTGCGTCGCGCCTCCATCAGGGCCGATTCCTCATCATAGCGAGCGTTGAGTTGCTCCAACAACGAATCGGAGAACACCAACTTCTCACGCGCCAATTTCTGCCGCCACTTCAGCACCTCGAGATAAGCGAAGCGAATCGCCCAAGGCACAAATGGCCGGTCCTGGTCGTATTGATCCCACTTTTCCCACAACCGAACCGACACATCCTGCAAAACCTCCCCTGCATCAGCGGCTCGCGGAATCATCGAGTAGATGTAACGCTCCACCTCCGCCTGGTGGCGGGTCCAGAGTCGAACGAATTCTGCGGTGGGATCCATGTTTGAAACTATGACCAGGGAGTCTTTACATTATCTCCGCGTTCGGTAGCTGAATTCGGGAAAATCCTCTTCATTTCAGTCCTTCGCTGACCAAAAGTGCGGAGCGTTGGTCGCAGGAAGCCAGGATTTCAGTTCCGTCTTGATGTCTTCCAGCTCAGGATCCGCTGCCAGATTGGTCCATTGCAGCGGATCGCGATCCATGTCGTAGAGCTCCTCTCCTCCGTCGCGGTAATGAATGTAATGCCAGCGTTCCGATCGGATCGCATGATTCTCGCCATGCCATTGCGGCGAGTGCGTGATGATGGCGGGCCAGGGCCAATCCAACTGCGG
>JBCDHN010000794.1:0-2238 GCA_038749915.1 Verrucomicrobiota bacterium
AAGGTAGAGAAGTTTCCAGTTCCCAAACCTGGACAGACGTTCTTCTATGTCGTCACGCCGAATGGCATTTTTAAATACCCAGCGAAAGAAGACGAACTTTCTGCGGAGAATGACACCGCGTTTTCGATACTCTTTCGCCAGGGCCACGTGGTCATCCGCCACTTGCGGAATGCCGACCGAATTTGAAAATCCAGTTCAGCCTTCCGCACGAATCACCATGGCATGAGAGCATTATTTTTTGTTTGCGGATTCCTCCTCGGAGCTTCTTCCTTGAGCGCTGGCGAAATCAGCCGGCCGATCTTTACCGAACGATTGCCCCTTCAGGGGCTTGAAGCCATCCAGGCCGAGTGCGAGCGCTTTGCGAGCCAGGCACCCTCAGCCGATGGGCGATTTCTCGACGCAGATGATTGGCCTTCGCAAATCCGCTTCACGCGACTCTCCAAAGACTATGTCACGTTTCAGGTGCGAATTGACTACGGGAAGTCGGATGATCCCGAAGCATCGGTCAAGCGCTGGGCAGTTCGGAAGACTCCACCGATATCTTCAGTCAACCCAGCTCAATTTCTGAACGAGCAGCAGATCGGTTTCCTCCGCCAATGGCTGGAATCTCGTTCGATTGTTAGTTCGATCTCCTATCTGGAAGCGCTTGGCGAGAGAGGAGAGAGTCTTGGTCAAACCAGTTCCCTGAAATTCCTCGTCCCAGACCGTGGATCAGATCTCTTTGCCGTAGTCGAATTCCTCCACACCCAAGTTTTCAAGAGCGAGGCTCAAGAATTCAAGGTTACAAGGAATGATCGGCGCAGCCGTTAGGGAGAAACATGCAGCTGACGGCTGGAGGCTCGTCCAAATTTGTTCTCCTGCGATTTTTGATCACGGAAGTCGCTGAGTACTGATTTGAATCCAATCGAGATCGTGATTTGGAATGTCCCGATGAGAGCGGTTTGTTCCAATAGTTATGCAACCCCAACCGCGTTGCGAAGCGAAGCTCCGGGGCGTCAACGCGTCGAAGAACGCCTTTTTCATCCGTATTGGCAAGCTGCCAGAAAGCGGTTGAGTGCTTGAAGGACAGCCATATTGGTTTGGCTGAACAATTTAAGTGCTTCCCGAACACTCCATGAACCTCGTTAGGGCAGCGCGGAGAATCCAAGATGATCAAGCGTATACTTCTTCTCGCCCTTTTCTGCTCCCTTGGCGCAGTTTGCTCTGCTCAGGTCGCTGTTCACGTTGCTCCTGATGGCGATGATGCTGCCGATGGATCAGAGGCAACGCCCTTCGCAACGTTGGAGGCCGCTCGAGATCGGATCCGCGCAATCGACGCCTCCCCCGAAGGTGGTGTAGTGGTGTGGATTCATGGCGGGATCTACGAGCGCGATACATCGTTTGAACTCGGCAAAGCGGACAGCGGAACGGCGGATAGCCCTATCGCCTACCGAAGCCGCCCCGGCCAGAATCCAGTCTTCCTCTTCGGCAAACGCATTCCTACCGACGCTTGGAAACCGATCTCCGAAGCAGCTGCCCGGCGGGTGCACCCGGAGGTCACAGCCGGACACCTTTTCGAACTCGATTACGACGCGCTCGGGATCCAGAACGGAGAGCGGCTTTCCAATGCCGACCAAAGCGGCGGCGCCCCCCAGTCTTTCGTCCTCTTCGCCGATAATCTCCGCCAGCGGCTCGCTCAGTGGCCGAATACAGACGAGAGACTCACCGTCGCGGGAGATTCCGGTTGGGCAACGCCCAATGGCACGCGCGACAATTACAGTTTCTTCTTTGGTGAGGGCGGAAAACCGACCGACGGCTCCACACAGAACGAGCTCGACCTCGACGGCACCGGCCGCTCAGGGCGATGGAAGGCCCGACTTGATTCGGGCAACGATCTCTGGCTGCGGGGACACTGGCGGACCCCATGGGCGCCTCGGCTCTCGCTCGTGACCGAGATCGATCTCGAAGGGCAGTGGATCAGGCTGGCCAGCGTCCCGCCCGGGGGGATGGGGTCGAAATACAGCCCGACCTTCAAATCCTACGATGGCAATGACTACCGGACCGGTTCAGGCACCGAGCGGTACTACGCCATCAATCTGCTCGAAGAAATCGATCGCCCCGGAGAATACGCCATCGATTTTAAAGATCGCCGGGTCTACTTTTATCCGCCAGCCGATCTTCGCGAGTTGGAAATCACCGTGGCCGACACGGACCAGCCCATCGTCAAGGCATCCGGGGCGGAATACCTGCAGTTCGATC
>JBCDHN010000795.1:0-2237 GCA_038749915.1 Verrucomicrobiota bacterium
CGCATCGGTATGAGACACTCCGATGGAGAGGAATCCATGTCCGTCCGGTGTCATGAGGAAATGCCGCCCATCGATCCTCTCCAGATGAAACCGGCCCGTCGCCTTCCCTTTGATGGCAAGATAGCCTCCATACCGGTCGAAGCCTTCCTTGCCCGGGAAGACTTCATCAGCCAGCCCACCAGTCGCCGCGAAGGTCAAGGCGAGTATGGCATGAACCCACAGGGAATGGATGCAGTGATTCAGATTCATGTCCTACCTTCGCTTCATTTTGATTCCCTTGTAATGAAAACCCCAACTGTTTTTTTGCCGACAGTTTTTGACCGGCCACCTTCTCGCAGCGAATCAGATACACAAGCCCATTTGGCTCCAGGTCTTAGATCCCATCGTTCTAGATAATAGTTGCGCAATCAGTAAGCAAATCTTACGCCCCCCCGCTCCCATGGCTCGGTGATTGCGGTAAGGGGATTGAAAGGGGTGAGTCGGCAAGCTGCAGGTAGTGTATGAACCTGCGCCGAGGTCAAAAAGCGGGAAAGAATCGAAGCCGTGCTGAAACGCTTCGCCCGCGAAGACATCGGCGTTCCCTATTCGTTCCACGAGGATCCTGATAGGAGGAGTTGTAGAAGAGGCGGCAGGGTGAGAAGCTGAAGCGGCATTTGGAGAAGCTTGGGGAGTGAGGAAACAGGGTTGGGTCTGCGGGGTGACACTGTTGGGTCGGTGAGTAAAGCCCATTTGGGTTCATGACTTCAGCTAGCGATATGGTCAGTCATTCGATGTGCAGCCGCTGCACGGATCATCGGTTTACACATCGGAGTCTCAGCTCTCCCCTGGGGAACTTTTGAGATTTGTCGCCTGACCCGGATTTATGACCTTGGTAGAGCGTCGCGAAGATTTCCTAGAACCGGTCCGGACGCGACGCCAGAAATTCCCCAACAAGGCATACGCTCCTTCGTCCAAGGCACTGAGAACCGACCCAACGATCGTGAACGCGACGCCTGAAATTGCGAGTTGCGGCCAGAGAACCCGCGAACCGGCGATGAGAAGGCTGCCGCAACAGACCAGAACGAATCCGGTCATCCGCCCAGTGGTTCGGCTTCGCAGCCAGACGCTGGCGAGGTTGACGATCATTAACCCAAAAAGAACAGGAACGAGCCAAGGCAGAAAGGGCAGGTTTTCAAGTCCTACGACACCAAAAATGCTCATGTAAGCCCCCCAGCAGAACGGACACTTCGGATAAATTGCCAGCGCCACGGCGCCCAAGACTCCTGTCAAACGGGCGAGACTCGAACGTCCCCATCCCTTCGCGGCGGATGCCTCGCTGGCGTCCGCCAGCAACTCCGTCGCGCGATCAACGACTTCTTCGTTTTCCCAGCGGATGCGTTCAAACGACCCGGCGATCCGCCCGCACGAATCCAGGAGAAACAACTCGACCCGATGACGATTGACAATTGTTTCGGAGAAGTTCACGCCAAGTTCGAAGCTTTGTCTCAGTGTCTCAAACCCGCGAATTGTCCTCAACATCCGGTGATCCGAGCCGAATCGAAACTGTCGATCCTCGCCGTACTGATGAAGGCGTTCAGGCCGATCGAACTCGGGATCGTAGCTGATAGCGGCTGTCTTGATCTGATCTCTCTTGCCGCTCGAATTCAGCAATTGCTGGATCTGCGCCAGTTTCGTGACGGTCAGCGAACACTTGAGCGGATTGTCGCATCTCGAGTAAAAAAAGGCGACGATCGACGGAGAACCGTGGAAGAACTGCTTGAACGTGAATCGCTGAGCATCCTGATCTTCAAACACCACATCGTCGAGACCGCGGCAAGCGCACCTCAGCTTTGGAAACCATCCGAGCGAACCTTTGGGTGTCGCTGTGTCCACCTGACAACAGTCTGCCGATTCGCCGTCTTCCGGCTCTGCGATGCCATCGAGAATGGAATCCAATTCCGCTCGATGACGCGCGGACAACCCCTGAAACTGTCCCAACTCGGAATGAACCGCCCTGGCAGCGGGACCGAGCCACCTCAGGGTTTCCATGAGCTCTCCGACGGCCGTGGGCGCGTCGAGCGAATCCGGAAACTCATCGTAGGCGTCGAACGAGATCGGTTCATCGTGCGACCGGACATTTTTCAACGCCTTAAGAACAAATGGCGCGAATCGAGACTCCGGCTTTGGTGTCGAGCGAAGCGCCCGCGCTGCAGCAGCGACGCTGTATGCATGCGTGGATGTATCGAGATCTTCCAGAG
>JBCDHN010000796.1:0-2231 GCA_038749915.1 Verrucomicrobiota bacterium
CGAAGGGAAATCTGGGCAGAATCCTCGAATTCTGCAGCCGTGCGGGAAAAGTCCGGCAGACTCCTAGAGTCTTCCCTCTTCAATGTCGTAGACGTCAAACCACACATACACGATCTTCCCGGCAGGAATCACTTCAGGGATATATCCTTCCAAAAACTCCTGAAGCTCGATGGGCATATCGCAGGTTCGGGTTGCCCGCATCTTGTTGTTCCAAGCGATGATTTCGCGCCGTTCCCGAGACTTGGCGTTTTGCTGAATCCATTCCGCCACTTCCTCATCCGAAGCTCCGGTCGCGACAAACTTCTTGAAGTCTTCCGCCGTGATTTTCGCGAACGATAGGAACATGTTGTCCAGCGGACAGTCGAAATGATATTCCCCGTTGGTCCCGGCCGCTACGGCGCGGCATTTGTCCAACATCCGCCCGGCAATTACGTATCCGGCGAGCGTTTCACGGGGACTTCTCGGGAATTCCTTGCTGAGATCGAGGGCCAGTTCTTGGAGGTTGCTCATGGTGATCAGAATTACCAGCAACTGGTTTCCTTACAACTGCTTACTCGTATCGATATCCGACGCCATGGACGGTTTTGATGATCAACGGCTCCTTCGGGTCCAGCTCGATCTTCTTCCGAAGCTGGGAAATATGCTGATCCAGAGTTCGACTGTTTGGCAGATAATCAAAGCCCCAACATTCATCAAAGAAAACGTCCCGATTCAACGCTTTGCCCCGATTCTCGACCAGCAACTGAAGAATTTTCACATCGCGTAAGCTGAGTTCCATCACTTCTTCTCCGCGAAAGGCACGGAGTTGATCCGGCTTGACGTTAAGGTCGGAGATTTGGAACTCAGAGGCACCGGCAGCACCCCGCATTGCGTAAACCCGGCGGGTCACGGCCCGAATCCGGGCAACCACTTCCTTGATACCAAAGGGCTTCTGGATGAAGTCGTCCGCGCCCAGTTCCAATCCCAAAACGGCATCAATCTCCTCAGACTTCGCGGTGATGAATAGAATCGCCACTTCGTCATCAGACTTGCGAATGCGCCGACAGACTTCATAACCATCCATCCTCGGCATCATCACGTCCAGGCAAACCACCTGGGGCTCTTCTTTCTGAAAAGCGGCCAGAGCATCGGATCCATTGGGAGCGGTCAGAACTTCGTATCCTTCTTCCGCGAGAATCTGGCGAAGGCCTTCGCGGGTGTTGGGGTCATCTTCAGCAACAAGAACTTTCATGATCGATCTACGGTGATGGTTACGACGAAACTGGCTCCCGCCGTTTGCTCAGGATCCACAGTGACATCGCCTCCATGCATCCGGGCGAGATTGCGGGCGATGTTCAGGCCAATTCCGGTTCCGGCGGCATCGGAAAGCTTGTCACTGAGTCGCTCAAACGGTTGAAAAATCCATTCACCCTGGCCTGCGGGAATCCCCGAACCCCGATCGCAAACTTCAATGCAACATTCCTCCCCGCTGAGCCGACTTCGAATCCCGAGAAACTTGCCTTCGGGCGCATACTTTTCGACGTTGCTGATCAAATTGATCAAGATCTGCTCCAGAGCATCCGGATCAAAGCCGCACTTCTCAGCGGCGCCACCTTCAAACTCAATCTCGAACCCCAGCTTCTCAAGGCCCGGGCGAAAGTGCTCCACCGCATTGGCGATCACCTCGTCGACAACACCCGGTTTTTTGCGAATCTCCAGCTTATCCTGTCGCGCCCGCGAAAAGGTGAGAACGTTGCTAATCAGGCGACTAAGCCTTTGACTCTCATCCACAATCACGTCGACACTCCTTTGCGTTTCCTGGTCCTCCGGATTCAGTTTGGATTCCAGCATCTCCGCATACATCCGAATATTGGTCAGCGGCGTCTTCAGCTCATGACTCACCTGATTCACAAACGTCACCCGCTGGCCCGCCTCATGCATCTCCCGACAGTATTCCCGATAAAAGTAAGCCGCCAAGGTCAGTGATGCCACGATCGTCAGGGCCAGAGTCCAGGCAAAACTCGCGAAACTGCTGGTGCCGGCATCACGATAAATCGACAAGTTGGAAAAGTACTCCAACCGCCATCCGGAAAGCGGTTCATTGAGCTTGAGGTCCGTCATTGGCGCAACGTCCTCGTCAGGTTCAAACCCTCCCCAGGCATACAGCAACCGGTCCGATACATCGCGCAACTGAATCCGCGCCTGCTCCGGCAAATCCTCGTCCGTTCCCTGGGACGGCAGCGAACCCAAGA
>JBCDHN010000797.1:0-2230 GCA_038749915.1 Verrucomicrobiota bacterium
CTCGATACCTGGGAATTCTTTGATCTGGAGAGTGATCCCATGGAGCTGCGAAGTCTCTACGATGATCCAAACTCCAAGCCCCAGATCGATCAGATGAAGCGCGAATTGTCTCAACTCCGGGAGAAATTCCAAGTCCCAGAAGACTCTGACTTGGTTCGTTGATGTTAGTAGGGGAAGAAATCCACCCGGGTTCTCAAGGGCTCCAAATGGTCGCGGCAATATGGTGGAGGCAGTCGGGGGTCGAGTAGTAGTAGAGGGCTACCATCTTTCCGTCCGAGCGGCGTAGCAGCCTGGGGTAGCCGAGATCGTTGGTCTGGTTGTCCTCGGATCCAAAGTCGTCGCGCAGCACCATGGGTTCGTCCCATGTCTCTCCACCATCTGAACTGTAGGTTGCGAGCATCTTGCCTTCGTCGCGCTCACCAAACACGGCACAGAGTCGTCCGTCGGCGGTGGCGGCAATGGCAGGTGGATTGCCGTTGCTGGTGCCGGCATCTCCCACCTTGGCCATGAATTTCCACGACATCCCATCGTCCTTTGAGGCGTAGGCGTCGACCCAGTTCTTTTCGCCTCCCTTGATCTTTTCGCGGCGACGCATGGCGGTGACAAGGGTGCCATCGTCAAGGCGAAACGTTTCCGGCATGACAGCGCGGGAGGGATCGTCGGCTCCCACGATCCAGGATAGGAACTCGAAACTCTGCCTGCCATCCCGAGTGCGAGCGCAGAAGAGTCGGTCGGAAGCGAACTTGCCGGTTTTCCGGCTCGACATGATGAGAAGCGCCTCATGCTTGCCAGAGATCACGTAGTCGGTTCTCGGCGTGAGCTCCCGGAGTTTGGCGGCGTCCAGAGCTTCAGATTTGTGGAGATCGCCAAATCGATGGGGGCCCTTCCAGGTCACGCCACCGTCGCCGGTATAGAAAAAGTGCCCATTGGGGTCCTTGGCACCGTGATAGGCGGCGCCGACCATCCGCATCGCGAATCCCGACTGGGTGAAATCGATAGGGGTTTTGACGGGCTCGCATTTGGGTTTCGCACCGAAATCCCCGACGTAGTTTTCCGGGTCGAAAGCTTCCCAGGTTTCTCCGCCGTCCCGGCTGCGCGCGAGCCAGCTTTTCTGATTGCCTCCGATATTGTGGGTCTCTTCCCTGAGTTCGTAGTCGCCCCGGGTGAAACCGACGAGCATCTCGTCGCCGTCGAAGATCCAGGCGCCGTTGTTGGCGGGCCAGCCGGCGAATTTGCCGTCTTCCTGGTAGACAACGACGTGTTGAAAGTCGGGTTCAGCCAAGGCAAGCCCGAGGCCGATGATGTTGAAGGCAGCGAATCGTGTCAGGGTTTTCATTTTTTGGAATTGTCGGCGACGAAGCCGAGGGCGTTTTCAATGAGCTTGATGTAGGATTCGTTCTGGTAGGCCCCCTTGGTGAAACCGGGCATGAGGTAGACCACCTCCGAGTTCTTGTATCGGTGAGTCCAGGCAATGGTCGGAGAAATATCCGGATGCTTCGTCCCCAGCAAAGGATGCACTCCCGGGGCAATATGAATATTCCCGTAGAAAGCATCGGTCAGGGTGAAGTCTTCGAGTCCCTGCGTCACCGGGTGTTCACGATCCAGCACCTCGATATCGAGCGTCAGATCCTTGAAATAGGTGGAGTGCCGCTTCGGATCTTCCGTGTAATTCTTCAGGAACCATTTCCCGCCCACCAAGTCGTGAAACTCATCCCATTCCGGCTGAGACGAGAGCGTGAACTGGAGGAAGACCATGCCCACCCCTCGTTCCGCCAGATCCATGTATTGCTTCCGATGTTTCGGCGCCGTCGGATAATACTTGTTCTGATTCAGGAAAAGAATCGCCCCGTATTGCTCTTCGATTTCCTCAGCCGACATCTGTTGCAAGTGCGCTGTGAGCACCAGGTCCGCTTCAACCCCGTTCAAATCCAGACACATGTCCTCGAACTCAGGCGTGTCGTAGTGATGGCCTCCCCGCACCACGAGAACCGGAAGGTCTTCGCTGAAGCCTACCGAAACGAACAGGGCGAAAGGAATAGCTAAAGCCAACGCTCGCGCCAGCAAGCGCCACGGGAGAGGACGATAATATAGGGGTTTCATGATCGTGAGCTGTGACAACGTCACCTCTCATACAAATGCCGGATGCCACAAATAGGTTAACAAATTGGTTCTGTAGGAAAGCTGGTGGGATTCAAGTCAGTTTCAAGTCGAGTTGCCCGAGATGGAAAAG
>JBCDHN010000798.1:0-2225 GCA_038749915.1 Verrucomicrobiota bacterium
ATTGCCAGCGCGCCGCCCCAGGAAACGGTCGAAGAAGCGTCCGATTCCATCTTTCACTCTCAGCAACCGCAGCGGTCACGACTGATGCAGGGTGAGATTGTCTCGATTGTGGAGCCAGCAAGCGATGTCACCGAGGTCCTTACGATCGGAGTCCCTCAACCTCAAACGACGTTGGAAAATGAAAGTGAGTCTCCTTACTTGGGAGTCGGTACCGAACGGAACGGCGTTCGTCGACTTGGATCTCAGATTGTCGCCATGGTTGAGCCGGCCGTCACCCGCCCTCCAGGAGATCTCCTTCCCGTTTCTCGCGACGTCACCCGACGCAAGCGCGAGCCCGTGAAAGAAGAGGCGGAAAAGCCACGCCCGTTCCAAAAGGTAATGAAACTGCTCAAACGGGAAAAGTGGCGCAAAGGGGCTGACCAGCCGGATTAAGGATTTTCAGTTCCGGCCTTCTACTCTGCCGGAATTTCTCTCCATCGGATCGAACGATATGCGGCTGATGTCAGGAACGACGCCAGGCCAAGCGGGGAGCAAAGCTCAATGTCACCGGGGCGCATACTGATCTCCACACCTTTGATATCGACATCGACCAGCATCCGGTCATCAATCCAACACTGAATGAGTTCCTCTTCGACACGAACTTTGACGGTGTACCACTTGTCAGTCTCGAAATACTCAACGGTCGCGGTCTCATTCTCGGAAGCATCAAGACCGTGGAGGCAGGAAATCCCGACAACACCACCGCCCCATCCGCCACAGACCAAGGTGCAGCTTTCTTCGTTAACCGGCATGGTCAAGGCGAGGAAAAAGTCATCTCCCTGAATCTTTTTGGCGACCATTTCGATCTCATAATTGACCTTGCGCGGAAGCGGCGCATTCCACTTCATCCCTGTCATTGGATCACCGGCATCCAGGTAAAGCAGCCCTTCTTCGACCGCAACCACGTCCGTACCAAGCCCGAAATTGATCGGCATCCAGTTTCCCAGGGTCTTGCCATCAAACAGTGAAATCCATCCATCTTCATCGGGTTCGGGGAGTTCTACCGCTTTCGTTTCGTCACTTTGTGCAGACACCGCAGTTGTAAAAAAGAGAAGCGCGAGAAAGGTCAACAATCGGGTTTTGTTCATGGGCGTAGAGGGTTGATCGGGACAGGCAAAAGGTCAACTGACTCTCTGAATCTCAACATTTCGAGACGCCATTCCAACGAAGCGGTGTAACGATAGATCGCGAGATGAAGAAGCCTATTCACAAAAGACCGTTGATTTGGGTCTTGGCGTTCCTCATTCTGGTCGGCCTGATTGTCAGCAAAATCATAATGCCCGAGGAGTTCCTCGAAGCCCAGAAACTTGGTGAAACGTTTGCCGAGAACTTTCCTGAGCGCATTGCCATCGAGGAAGGAGTGAATCGAGTCGAAGTGGGTAGCGGAACCAAGGGGACGATTTTCCTGATTCATGGATCTCCAGGGCATTGGCAAGACTTTGCCCGGTATTTGACGGATGCTGAGCTAACCAACCACTTTCGGTTGGTCGCTCCTGACCGCCCGGGTTATGGAGATACTTTTCCCGGCGTAGCCGTCGGCTCAATGAAGAAGCAGGCTGAGCTTTTGATGCAACTGACTGAGGGCCGCCCGCGTCCCTGGATTTGGGCCGGTCATTCTTTTGGCACGCCCATTATCGCCCGGCTCGCAATGGATCATCCGGACCACGTCGATGGACTGGTTTTTCTGGCCGGCGCCATGTCTCCCGAATTCGAGCCTCAACGTTGGTTTCACAAGCTGGGCAATCAATCGTGGATTCGCCGATTTCTGCCGGAAGAGATCGATGTATCCAATCAGGAAGCGATGGCTTTCGCCGCAGAGTTTGAAGCGATGCAAGAGGACTGGGAGCGAATTGTCTGCCCTACCCTGATTGTGCATGGAAAGAAGGATTGGCTCGCCAAGTACGGCCATGTCGGCTTTGCCCGCGAAAAAATGACGAACGCACGCCTCGAAGTGGTGACGCTGGAAGAGGCTGGCCACCTCATCATCTGGGATCAGTACGAAACGATTCGGAAGTCGCTACTGCGCATGTCTGAGTGGCTCACAGAATCGAATGATCAAGGTAGTCATCTTGACTGACGAAACTCCAGTTCGGTCGAATTCTTCGCGAGGCCAAGACTGCGAAAGAAGCGCTGAAGATTGTGGCTCAACAACGATCCACTATCGGAGTTTCCCGATGCGAGAAAGC
>JBCDHN010000799.1:0-2224 GCA_038749915.1 Verrucomicrobiota bacterium
CAAGTTCCTCGAGTTTGGCGGCGATGTCCGCGCCATGCGTGGTCGCTTTCACCTTCTTGTCGATGAAAGCGATCTTGCCTTCTGCGTCGATGTAAAACGTCCAGCGTTCCGGAACGGCTCGCCCTTCGTAAACGACTCCATAGGCCTCAGCGGTTCCTTTCTCAGGATCGCTTAGAATGGGGTAGTCCAAACCGAGGGACTCGGCGAATTTCGTGTTCTTTTCAATGGGATCGACGCTGGCGGTGAAGTAAGCCACGTCGAATTGACGAATCTGGTCGCCGCTCTCACGGAGCGACTGGCATTCCTTCGTTCATCCCCCGGTAAAGGCTTTGGGAAACCAATCGACGACCACGGCTTGGCCCTTCAATTCGGAAAGCTTGTAGATTTCTCCGTCGCTGCCCGTCAATTCAAAGTCGGGAGCGTCGTCTCCAATGGCGAGTTCTGCTTGGACTGACATGAGGGAACCTAACAGCGCGATTGCATAGAATGCGAAGTTTTTCATTGCGATCATCGTGTTCCGATACGGTTCGCAAGTCAACAACGGCCATCCAATCTTGCGCTTGCAGTTGTCGGCGAAGCATTGGAAGGAGGACCATGAAACTCCACCTGCTTTTCGCGATTTCCCTGTGTTTGCTCCCACTAGCCAAGGCTGAGGAGCGGCCCAACATCCTCTTCATCTTCCTTGATGATTTCGGCTGGAAAGACACGAGCTATGCGGGGAGCGATTTCTTTGAAACGCCGAACCTGGATCGTCTGGCAGCTGAGGGCATGGTGTTCACCGATGCGTATTCTGCGGCGGCAAACTGTGCTCCGGCCCGGGCCTGCCTGCTCTCCGGCCAGTACACGCCCCGTCATGAAATTTTCAACGTTGGGACGAATCCCCGCGGTAAGTCTCAGCATCGGCGCCTTGAACATATTGGCGGGAAAAAGACACTCGACCCAAAACTCAAGACCTGGGCTCACCAACTGCAATCAGCTGGCTACAAGACAGCAACCATGGGGAAATGGCATCTCAGTGATGATCCCCTTCCCTACGGATTCGATCTCAACATCGGAGGAACGCATTCCGGAGGACCACCGAAAGGTTACTATCCGCCTCACGGAACTGTCCCCAATCTCCAGGACGCGCCAAAAGACGAATGGGTAACCGACACCATCGCGCGCAAGGCAAATGCCTTCATCACCGAGAACCGCGAATCACCGTGGATGCTCTATCTCACGATTTTTTCCGTTCACACCCCAATTCAAGCGAAGAAAGATCTGATCGGTAAATATGAGGCCAAAGCCCCGGGCGAGCTTCATGACAATACCAAAATGGCAACGATGATTCAGGGAGTGGATGACGCGATTGGAACCATCACCAGAAAACTCGACGAACTTGGATTGGCCAAGAACACGGCCATTCTCTTTTTCAGCGACAACGGAGGCTATGGGCCCGCGACCGACATGGATCCGCTCAAAGGATATAAAGGAACCTATTACGAGGGAGGAATCCGCGTCCCATTCTTCGTGAAATGGCCAGGGGTTGTTGCCCCGAACCAAACCAACGAAACGCCTATCATCGGGGTTGACCTCTATCCAACGCTTTGCGAGATGGCAGGTGCGAAACTGCCGGAAGGCCAGGTGTCCGATGGAAGCAGTCTCGTTGGTCTTTTCAAAGGCTCGGAGTTACCCGAAAGAGCCATCTACTGGCATTTCCCCGCCTACCTGCAGTCCTACTCCGTCACCGGCGAACAACGAGACATCCTCTTCCGAAGTCGTCCCTGCTCCATCATCCGCCGCGGAGATTACAAGCTGCATCAGTACTTCGAAGATGGAGCTTTGGAGCTCTACAACCTCAATGACGATATCTCGGAATCCACGAACCTGGCAACCCAACAACCTGAGAAAACGCAGGAACTGTTGCAAGAGTTGGAGGCTTGGCGAGCTTCGGTTGACGCGCCAATTCCCACCGCACCAAACCCGGAATTTTCAGCGGAGGCAGAAGCAGCCGCGATCTTAAAGGCAACAGCGAAAGCCGACAAAAAGAAAGCTTCCTAACCCGAATCCTGTGCGGTTGTGGAATGGAGTGACTCCGTGCCAATATTGTCACGATCCAGTTTTTGATGAGCGATTTCTGCTCGCTAAGCAATGCGCCGCAACCCAATACGGATTTCGGCCTCTGTCGAAGATCGTGCTCGGTTGTTTCAAGACTAACACCTCACTAACACAACCCTACACGATG
>JBCDHN010000800.1:0-2222 GCA_038749915.1 Verrucomicrobiota bacterium
GTTGTAGACGGTGGCGAGGGAAATACCTGACATCCTTTCTTTGCTTCTCAGAAATACTTCCGTTGCCGTCGGATGGTCCTTTTCATCCATCAATACGTCGTAAACAACCTTGCGCTGCTTTGTCATGCGAATGCCCGGCGTTTTTGCCGGTGACTCGGACCGAACGCGTTCGAGGTCTGTGCGGAGATTGGACGGGGGCATGACGGACCCTAGCAACCCGCTACTTCTTATCAAGAATTATTCTAAATAAAAAGAAGCCCCAAACTTCGCTCGTTACTCCAGTTCCCCGCCGTTCTTTGCAATTGCCTGACAGTGTTTGATATCCAACTTTCCGGAGGCGAGGTGCGGGATCTCTTGAACTTTGATGATTTGCTTGGGTATCCACAAACTGGGGAGACCGGCTTCCAACAGTCGATATCGCAAATCAGTCGCTTCCAGACTCGACGCGGCAGAGATGAGAACCAATGCTTCGCCCTTGGATTCGTCCGGAATTCCAACGATCGCGATCTGCCGTTCGTTGCCTGAATCCACTCCAAGTTCGCGATTGATCGAGTCCTCGATGGTTTCGTGCGGCACCATTTCCCCAGCGATCTTGGAGAAGCGCGAAAGCCGACCCTCGATGTAAAGAAAGCCGTCTCCGTCCATCCTTCCAATGTCACCGGTTTTGAGCCAGCCCTCCTTGATCACCTCCTTCGACTTCTCCTCCATGTTGAGATAACCCGGAAAAACGTTGGGTCCGCTCAGCCAAATCATCCCCGACTGATGAATGGACATCGGTTCGTCGGTATCGGGATCCGTAATGCGAAGCGCCATTCCCGGAATCAGCTGTCCAACTGATCCGCGGCGGTGCGATGGGAGAATTGGTTCGGGCCCTCCTGTTGAGGCCGGATCCGGCAGGTTGACGTTGGAAACCGGCGAAGTCTCCGTCAGTCCATAGCCCTCCAGCACGGGTTTCCCGAACTTCTTCTCAAAATCTTCCGCAATTTTGGCCGGTAGCTTTTCTGCTCCTGTCACGACAAGTTGGAGGGATGACAGTTGTTCGCGCTTGGCCTTGCGGAGATATCCCCGCAAAAAGGTGGGGGTTGCGACGAGCAGACTTACCTGCTTCTCCTCAATCAGCTCTGCCAATTTGGGTGTTTCGAGAGGGGTGGGGTAGGTGACCAGATTAATGCCCTCGATCACCGGATACCACATGGTGACCGTGCATCCAAAGCTGTGAAAGAGAGGCAGGCATCCGAGCACACTGTCTTGAGACCCCATTCGAAGCCGGCTTGAGAACTGGTTCACGTTCGCCATCACGTTACGATGGGTCAGCGCCACTCCCTTGGGTTCTCCAGAGCTGCCGCTGGTGAAGAGGAGGACAGCTTCTTCGTCCCCGCCGGTTTTTGAAATTCCGATGGCATTGGCCAGTGCCCCGAGTGGCATGAATTTGGAGGCAATCAGCCAAAGCGCGATCTTGGCCTTAAGCTGGGGAAGCGTTCGTTCCAGAAATATCAGCTGGCGGGTTGGTGGCCAGGGGAACCGCTGAGTTTTGCGAACGAAGGGATCCGCGGTGATCAGCCGGTCGAGATCAGCCTGTTCCATTGCCGATTTGATCGAGGATTCTCCAGCGGTGAAGTTGAGATTGACCGGCGTTTTTCCGGCAAACAAGACGGCAATATTGGCCAGCAGGCCACCGGTCCCCGGCGGCAAAACGACTCCGACGCGATCTTTTTGCGTCTCTTGGCGGATCACTTTGCTTAGCACGATTGCTGCGGCCAACAGCTTGTCGAAAGGAGTTTCTTTGACCTGAAATCCGTCAAAAACATGGCTTTGAGTCCCATGCTTTTTCAGCCCCATCAACAAGGCGTAGGCCAGATTCATTTCCAAGGCTGGCCGGGTGTTAAATGCCGCCTGGGCTGCAAGGAGCAGTTCTTCCTGATAGTCAGCGAGCTCAGTTTTTTCTTTCGGTAGCGGGTTGCCAAAAGACAGCACCGCCGACTTCAACATCTTCGCTTCCTCAATCGTTAGCTTTTCCGAGGCTGGATGATCGACATAAAGCCCGATCGTGGGGACATCGCCCTTCAGGAGAAAGCTAAGCGTTTCGCTGGAAACGCTCGTGAGCGTGCCGGACCTGATCTTTGCCTTCCCCGGAACGAAAACCACATATTCTCCTTTCGAGACGCTGGCGCTGACTTCCTTTTGAAACGAGCTCAGGTTCTTTTCATTGGCCTCAAAAACCA
>JBCDHN010000801.1:0-2221 GCA_038749915.1 Verrucomicrobiota bacterium
CGGAAGTTGCGATTCAACTCAAAGACTTTCGGAAAGCCGCCGACGAGCAGTCTCTTCAAATACAGCTCGGGAGCAATCCGCAAATACATGTCCATGCTCAACGCATTGTGGCGGGTTTGAAACGGCTGCGCCGCAGCACCGCCCGGCACATCCTGAAGCATGGGCGTCTCGACTTCGAAAAAGCCGCGATCGGTCAGGAAACTGCGGATCTCCGCCACCATCTGGCAGCGCTTGCGGAAGATCTCGCGGCTTCGTTCGCTCGAAACCAGATCCAGGTAGCGCTTGCGATACTGCAACTCGCGATCGGAAATTCCCTTCCACTTGTCAGGAAGCGGACGCAGCGCCTTGCTCAGCACGGTGAGCTTTTTCGTCTTCACGGACGGCTCACCTTTTTGGGTGACGAAAGTTTCTCCCTCAACCCCTAACCAATCTCCCATGTCGAGAAGTTTGAACGCCTCGAAATCGCTCTCTTCGACTTCGTTTTTGCCGATGTGGCACTGAATCTTGCCTTCAAAGTCGGAAAGTTCAAAGAAGCTGCTCTTGCCAAATCCACGCTTCGCCGTCATTCGGCCGGCGATCGTCACCTGTTTTCCTTCTTCAAAATGGGCACGCAATTCACCGGGCTGATGCGTGGTCTCAAATTTCCCTCCATACGGATTGACGCCAAGTTCCTGAAGCTGAGTTAGCTTTTCGCGGCGAACGGCGATCAGATGATGTTCGTCTTGGGGTTCGTCTGACATGTAGCGCCAAAAAGCCTCAGTTCCGCCGAAAAACCACTTCTTTTCGAGTCGAGTTTGCGTCTGGGAGGGTGAACATGAGCCGCGCCCACATTCATCCAGATGTGATTCTTGACGGTCGCCTCGCCATCTTCCATGAGCGATCGCGCTGGCTGGCGTTGGCGGACCTGCATTTCGGTTATGAAATCGAGTTCCGCAGGGCTGGCGGCTTGTTTCCGATGGTTGGAATGGAGAAGATTGAGGAGCGCCTGACTTCGTTGATCGAGGACTATGAGCCGGAGAGGGTATTCCTGGCCGGCGACTTGGTTCATGGCCGGGCATCGAACCGGGAGATGGCGGCGTTTTGTAGGCGGATGGGGAAGTTGGGACCGCAGCTCACGTTCCTGGCTGGCAACCATGACCGGGGAGCGATTACCACCAAATTGGACTTTGAGGATTTCGTGAGGACCGACGGATTCTACATTCATCACGGGCATCTGCCCTCAGCAGCGCATGAAGACGAGATTGAAGTTGTCGGGCATCATCACCCCGCCATCACTTTGCGGGATGGCGCTGGATTGAAGATCAAGCTGCCTTCACTGATTCAGGAGTCTCATGACAGCAGGGGAGAGCGCTGGATCTTGCCCGCTTTTTCGCCTTGGGCAGGGGGGACCACCTGGAAGGACCATCCCTCGTGTGAGACGCGGCGATGGGCATGCAGTCCCCAACGGGTCTTCGAGATCCGCTAGATCCAGGAGACGAGATTCCTGTAAAAAACTTCCAGGCAATCATCATCCCATAAGGTTGGTCCGGCAATGATGCGCCCAAGCATGCACCAATTTGCAACCGCGAAAAACACCCACACTGCTATGAAATACCATGTAATTGCCATTGCCGCCCTCACCTTCGGATTCGGCGCCCTTCACGCTCAGGACGATGAGGTCGAGGATACCCCACTGCCACCTGAAGAAGAACAGGGTGATCAGGAGAAAGAGAAGCGGAAGAAGCCAGGAGTCGATTTGGAAGCCGCGAAGGAGTTCCGAGCGTTGGATACCAATGATGACGGTGCGGTCAGCCCCGAAGAATTTGCAGAAAGTGAGATCGCCTCACGAGCTGAAGAGCGGGATCCGGAAGGAAATCGCGTCAGCGAGATTTTTGACAAGATCGACCGCAATGGAGATGGCGAGATCGGACTGTTCGAATACGCCGAATCGTTCGAGCATCGCAAGACCCAGATCATGGAGCGCAAGGTTCAGGCGCGGTTCGATGAATTGGACCGCAACGGGGACGGTTTCATTGGCCGCAAGGAATTTGCTGCCAGCGAGATCGCTGAGAAAGCCCGCGAGAATGGAAATGCTGAGAAAGTCAGCGAAGTCTTCGACAAGATTGATCTCAATGACAGTGGCGAAATCGGAGCCTTTGAGTTCGCCCACGCTCATGAGAATCGTGACAAGCCGAAAATGGAGCCTGATACCGCGAAGAAGTTCGCCAATCTTGACGCCAAC
>JBCDHN010000802.1:0-2216 GCA_038749915.1 Verrucomicrobiota bacterium
CGAACTGTCTCCCGAGCGAAACCAGATCCGGAAACTCGGAGACGCATGGTCCACACCAGGTTGCCCATAGATTAATCATGCGGAGTTTTTCGCTCTTGTTGGATACCAGATGACGAACGCCCTCAGCGTTGGTTTGTTCGACGATGACTTCGCGTTCCTTCCAACTCGTCTCATGTTTACTGACCAGATCGCGCTTGTAAGCCCATTTCGTTGAACACCCAAAAATTCGGGTGGTTTCGACCGGAACCTTTTCGTCAGCGAGAAGCGCATCGATCGCGACCCGGGCATCGTGGCTGGTGGCACCATCTTCATACTTCGAATCGTCCAGCCGACCCTGATAGCGCAGCTTTCGATTCTTGTCGAAAACGAAGATATGTGGAGTCGCCATCGCTCCAAAAGCCATCGAGGTTTTCTGAGTTTCGCCATCGTAAAGGTAGGGAAAGTTGAATTCGTAGGTCTTCGCATGCGAAGCCATGTCTTCGAAACTGTCGCCATAGATGGAGTAACCAAGCTCGTCCACGCGAACGGAAAGCGGGTCATTAGGTGAAATGGCGAGCAGCTGAAAACTCTGATCTGCGAGGTCCTCGACCAGTTGCTTCACGCGTGCTTCGACGGCTTGGGCCGTAGGACAGTGATTGCAGGTGAAGAGCACGGCGAGGACCTTCTTCTGCGCATATTGCTCCAGGGTATGTTGCTTTCCATCCGTGCCCGGGAGACTGAATTCCGGTGCCGGGCTGCCGATCGCCAGGGTTTTGACGCCGTCGGGCGGTGGCGGTGCTGCAAACAGGGAACCGTGCAACGCAATGAACAAAAAGAGAATCGGAAGGGTTTTCACAGCCGCAATCCACGACTGACGAGATTCATGGTCAAGAGGAAATGATTCCGCAAATTCGCTGAAAAATTGCCCTAGCATCACCGCAATCGCCAGCTAGCTTGCGCTCCCATGCCAACGTCCGGCAAACAGATCATCGCATTTTTCGGAACTGACGACGCGCGCGTCAAGGAGGAGGCGTTGCGGCTTTCGCGCGAGCTGACCCCGGAAGAAAATGCAGACTTTGGGCTGGATCTCATCAACGGAAACGCGGAAACCAGCGAGCATGCCTCAAGGATTGTGCGGGATACGATCGAAGCCTTGCAAACCTTGCCAGTCCTTGGGGGAGACAAAACCGTGTGGCTCCAGGGAGCGAACTTTTTTGCCGACAACGTGACGGGCCGGGCTGCGGCTACCCAGGCAGCGGTGGAGCAACTGACCAAGGTGCTGGAACAGGGGTTGGCGCCTGGCGTTCATCTGATTATCAGCGGAGCCGGCATCGACAAGCGAAGGGCGTTCTATAAGAAACTGGGCAAGCTTGGCGAGATCACGATTCTCGACCTTCCCGATCCATCAAAATCGGGATGGGAACAGGAAGTCATGGCCCTTGCCGATGAACACGCCCGGCGAATTGGGTTTCAATTTGATCCTGAGGCGCTCGAATACTTCGTGATGTCCACGGGCGAGAATACGCGGCAACTCAATAGTGAACTTGAGAAACTGGGACTCTACATCGGAGATGGTAAGACGGCGACCACGGCCGATGTTCGCGCCGTCGTAGCCACCACCCGTGCTGGCGTGATTTTTGAGATTGGGGATGCCATCGCGGAACGAAATCTTCCTCTTTCGATTGAGCTGATCGATCAACAGCTGCGCAAAGGTGAAAATGCGATTGGGATCCTGCTTGCGGCAATCGTTCCCCGGGTTCGCAGTCTTCTCCTTGCTCGCGATTTGTTGGAAAACTTTGGCCTGAAAGGCGGAAATTACCGTTCCTATGAGTCCAACATCAATCGGTTGCCGAAATCAGCCACGGCTCACTTGCCCCGGAAAAAGGATGGAGGCATCAGCGCCTACCCCATCTTTCTGGCGACCAAAGGATGCCAGCGCTTCACCCTCAGCGAACTCAGGGCGGCGTTGATTGCCTGTCTGGACGCGAACCGTCGGCTGGTAACCACCCAAATGGAGGCTGGGACGGTGCTGAGTCAGTTGGTGACTCAGATACTGAGCCGCCCGCGTTAGTCCATCGTTTTGGGCACGAAAAAGCGACCGCTACGGATCCCGCAGCGGTCGCCTTTGAATTCATAAAGATGGATGCGATTTACAGTCCGCCTTTGAGAGCTTTGCTCACGGCATTCTCAAGCTCGGAAAACTTCTCGTGGCGGCTCTTGGCCTGAGCCTGACGAGA
>JBCDHN010000803.1:0-2215 GCA_038749915.1 Verrucomicrobiota bacterium
ACCGCTGAGCGAACCGGACGAAATGCCGCTGGGCGGTTACAGCGATATTGCCAATCGGGGAAATTTGGATCGACTGTTGGTTTCTGAGCTGGCCCAGGATTCGGATGTGCTTGCGGTGCGCGTCGCTTTGAATGAGGCTCTCTATCTTCGTCGTGAGGCGCCGCCCAAACAACCAGCCCGCCGTCGTGCCATTTTCGTCGATGTCGGCATTCGGCTTTGGGGCTTGCCGCGAGTGTTTGCTCACAGCCTTGCCCTGGCGTTTGCCCTGCAAAGTGAGTCGAATGCAGAGGTAAACCTCGTGACGGTCAGGAACGGTGAACTCAGTGAAGCCAGTCCTGAAACGCGAGATGGGCTCATTGACTTGTTAGGACGCCTTTCCCCTGAGCCGCAACCGGGGGATGCCGTGGTCAAGTTCCTCGACCAGTTTCAGAACGAGAGCGAGGATGCCGATTGTGTGGTCATCACCCATCCATCAGCGGTGGAAGATGGGGAGTTTCGAAATGCAATTCGGCAAGTCTCGGATTCTGAGTTCTTTCTGGCGACCGTTGATGGGGACGGCTGTTTCGAACTCCGCGCGCACAACGCGGGTGGATCGCGTGAACTTCAGCGGGCTCAACTTGATCTCGAAAAATTGCTCAACAGGGACGATCAGGTCGGTAGCCTCGATCTTCTCCAGAACCGGGAGGCGACCTTACCCGAGATTCTCCGGCTGAGAGAATTCCCGCTTCGCATTTCGATGCCCATCAAACCACAGAATACGGTTTATCATCCGGATGTTGGACTGGTCGGGTTCAGTAAAAGCGGAATTTTGACGCACTGGACATCGTCGCAACGAGGGGCACGGATGCTGACCGATGTTTTGCCTGCCGGAGTCATCTCCTGGAGCGAGATTGACGCGGAACGGCAAATGGTGTGGTTGCTGGCGCCAAGGGCTGATCGAACTGCAGATTTGGTGACTGCCAACCTGGAGACGGGGGAAGTTTCGCAAACGCGGATTCAACACGGGCTCGATCGGATCCATCATACGTTTCGCTTGGAACAGACGTTGGTGCTCGCCGGGGATGAGATGCTGAATGGCCATTCCCTGGTGGATGGACGCAAGGTCATTTCGGATCGTGTCGGCCATTGCACGCGTGGGTGTGGGCGGTTTCTAAAGATCGGAGCCCATTGGTATGCAGTTGGCTTCTCTGTCGAAAGATTCCATTTGCTGGAGGTTCCTTCGGTGCCGGGCACGACGACGGAACTGGTTTGGGAAAGCAAGGAGTGGTCGGCTCCTTTGGCGATGAGTTTTGAACTTGGGGTTCATTGTCTCAGCGATCCTCCGGAGAGGTTGAGTCCGGCAGGCCCAGCTTCCTTCGTCGGTCTTCTCCGTAAATCCTGGGATGGGGCAAAACTGGCGATTCGAGCGAAACCGAAAGGTCTCAATATCGAAAATCAGTTCTTTGTTGATTTGCGGCGGGGAGAGATGGCTCAGATGGCCGGGGATTTGCAATCAAGGCTCGAACCGGGCGCGGCTGAGATTCTTCGGCGATCCCAGAATGTGAGGAATCGCTACAGCTCCGTCGGTGTGACACCCGGTGGTTCGCTATTGGTCAAAACGCGAGGGGATGAGTTTCAACTGACGATTCCCGGCGGGATTCCCCGGTTGCAGTGGGTCAAGCCCAATCACTATGCCAGTTCCAACAGCAAAGAACGTTGGGAGGAACTAGAGCAGGTTTTACCGCCGAGCGGAGCGCGATTTCGACTGCAAAAAGCCGAGTGGCCCGATGGCAGTGCCGCTTACCTCGATCAACGGGGATTGCTTCATCTCAAGAGTAGCGATGCTTCCATTCCCGAGGTTTCTCTGGTGATGAAGGACGGGATGGTCTCAGCCTGGGCATCCACTGGTGAGTTTCTTGGGAATGCTCACTTTATTGGCGACCATGAATCCCAGGGACCGCATTGTTTTCAGGGCTACGTTTCCCGATTTGCATCGACAGCGGCAGCTTCCTGTGAACAATAATAGACGAGTGAAAATCTGGATGCTTCAGCTGACCTTCGGATTGGCGATGCTCACGATTTTGCTCGAGAATGTGCTTCTGGACAGCCGTACCAAGATGGAAATCATCGCATCCTGAGGAAAAGCGGATGCAGTCCCGACGGTTCTGCCTAACATGGCGGGATGAAACCCCTGTCGATCTGCCTAACCCTCATGGCCGCAATCTCCTGGTGTGCG
>JBCDHN010000804.1:0-2215 GCA_038749915.1 Verrucomicrobiota bacterium
CCCGGTTCCTACAACCTGGAATCGACGACCCACGCCATTCTCAAACCGACGGCGGCCTCGTTCCGGATCGAGAAGCAAGCCGCACCTTTTCCGCTTCGGATTCACTACGCCTGCACCGCCGCAAAGCTCAGCGGAACCACCTCCCAGTTGATCGAACAACTGAACGCAGAGGCGAGAACCTCCAACACCGCTCCCAGCATCCATCTGCACCTTGCGGAGTTGTATGAGGCGTCCCAGCAACCAACGGAAGCGAAAAAACAATACGAGATTTTCGCGGAAAAAGCCTACGGCATGGATCCGTTGCCGGGTTGGCTTCGGGGAAAAATGGACGCGCTTTAATCTCCTGATTCTCAACCCGATCTGTTTGCGCTGAATGAACCAGACCGGATCACCCCAATCGGAAACAGCCCCGCTCCGCGCCTTTCTCGTCCTCGGAAGAGTCTCAAACCTCCCAACCGTTTGGGCAAACGTCGTTGCTGCCTGGTTTTTGGCCGGTGGTAACTGGACGGCATCGCTTCTTGTCGCGATTCTTGCCGGGAGCCTGTTTTACATCGGCGGGATGATCCAGAATGACCTCATGGATGTGGAATGGGACCGCAGGCATGCCAAGGATCGACCCATTCCGAGAGGCATGGTCGGGTTTCGCACTGCTTCCCTCTATTGCCTTTCCTGCTTGATCGCCGGAATCGTCTTTTTTCTGGTCGTCGGCGCCCATCTCATTTTTCTCGCAGGCCTTTTCATGGCGATCACCCTCTACAATCGGTTTCACAAGCGTTGGAGCGGCTCCGTCTGGATCATGGGAGCCTGTCGGGCGCTGCTCTTTCTCACCACAGCATCGATCTTCAGCCTCCGGTTCTCACCCGATATCTGGCTTTGGGCAGGTGCTCTCCTCATCTACGTCGCCGGCATTACCTTGGCGGCGCGAGGCGAAAACACCGGAGGATCGGTCAAAAACATCGCCTTGCTGCTGCTTTCGGCGCCTGCGATTCTCGGGGTTGTCCTTTGGATCCAACAGGGAAACGTTCTTCATCCGCTCATTGCTTCCGTCGCAATCTTCGGAATTTGGCTGGCAATGAGCTACCAGACCCTTCGCGCGAAGCCGAACAATATCGGCCCCTTTGTGGGCAAACTTCTCGCGGGAATGGTGTTGGTGGACGCGATGGCCTGCATTTCGGTCAGCTCCAGCGCGTCCCTGTTCTGCCTTTCGCTCCTGGCCGCCAACCTCGTCGCGCAGCGATACATCCCGGCAACCTAATATCATCCGGCGAAAGTCCGGCCAATTTGCATTTCGAAAATGACACGGAACTCGTGTCATCCGGAGCTTTTCGAAGGATGACAATGAACGGAATTTCCACCGACGGGTTCCAGGACTTCCCACGGCGCTGACATCCAGCGAAAGCTTCGCAGACGTTTCGTTCCAAACCGAGGCTGCCGGTGGAAAGACCTCCAAATCCGGCTTATCTTGACGGAACGGCCCGCTTCTCGAACATTTACCTCCTTCAGCGGTCCCAAAAGCCCAGCCCTGCATGATTTCCCGCAATATCGCCCTGAACTATGAGCACCGCGCCATCTTCACCCGGACGGCGTTTGCACCGGGCAACGACACGCTGCGGGATCTGATCGCAGACGCGCTGGAACCAGGTCAGACCCGCGCCAAAGTCATCGTTTTCATCGACGCAGGCCTTCTCCATGGAAATCCGACCTTGGTATCTTCGATTGAAGCGTATTTTCAGAAACACGAGGACGTCCTCGATCTCGTTGCCTCCCCCAATATTCTTCCTGGAGGCGAATCATCGAAAAATCAATGGCCGCTGGTTGAGCAAATCTGGGAAAAGATTCACGACGGCAAAATCTGTCGCCATTCCTACGTCATCGCGATCGGCGGCGGTGCCGTCCTCGATCTGGTTGGTTTCGCTGCCTCGACCGCTCACCGGGGAGTTCGGCATATTCGTTTCCCAACCACAACCTTGAGCCAGGGCGACGGCGGAGTCGGGGTGAAAAACGGCGTGAACTTCTTCAGCAAGAAAAACTGGGTTGGAGCCTTTGCCGTCCCGTTTGCGATCATCAACGACGTCAAGTTTCTCCAATCGCTGCCAAAAGCCCAGCGCCGAGCGGGAGTCATTGAAGCGATCAAAGTGGCCCTGATTCGTGACCGATCCTTTTTCGAGTTTATCGAGAAACACGCCAAAGCAATCGCCGACCTTGAGGAAGACGC
>JBCDHN010000805.1:0-2208 GCA_038749915.1 Verrucomicrobiota bacterium
ATTTGCTGACCTGGGTCGTGAAGCCGGATGGAAAACTGAGTTTCCATTCGACCCCATTGGCTGGTCCGATTTCCACGCTTGTCGAAAGGGCTCGCGCTCAAATCACTGCGCCGGACGACGACAAACCGGAAGGAGAACCCTTGCGTGATCTTGCCAAACTCCTCATTGATCCGATTCGCCAAAGCTTGCCGAAAGAGGAAAACGCTCTCGTTACCTTCATCCCGCAGGGCGAGCTCTTCCTCGTGCCCTTTGCGGCGTTGCCGGACAAAAAGGGCGAAACGCTGATTGATCACTACATCATTGGCATGTCGCCTTCCATCGAACTGCTCAATCTCGCCGCGATCCAGAAACAGGCCGTTGCCAAAGCCGGGAACCAGGAGATTCTCATCGTCGGCAATCCCAAGATGCCGGGCTACAAAAGCCGGCCGGATCGCGAAGCTCATGAACTTAGTCCGTTGCCGGGAGCCGAGCGCGAAGCCAAGTTTCTTGCCAATGCCCTGAGCGTCGAACCTTTGATTGGCGAGGCTGCCACGGAAGTTGCCATTGTGGCTCGCATGGGATCGGCACGCTTTCTTCATTTTGCCACGCACGGGTTGCTTGAAGCCGGTAACGCCTATAATCAGCCGTTTCTCTCCGCGCTGGTCTTCGCCGCCGGTCAGGGGGAAGACGGCTTCCTTACCGTCAAGGAAACCTCGCGGATGAAACTTCACGCGGAGCTCGCAGTCCTCAGTGCCTGCGACACTGGAGTAGGACGCATCAGTGGCGATGGTGTCATTGGTCTGACACGAGGTTATGTCACGGCAGGCGTGCCTTCGGTTGTCGTTTCTCTCTGGCCTGTCAACGACCAAGCCACGGCCGTCCTCATGGCCAACTACTACAAATTCATGATGGCGGACAATCTTCCCAAAGCTGCGGCCCTTCGCCAAGCTATTCTGCAGGTAAAGAACCAGTTCCCCGATCCCAAACTCTGGGCTCCAGTTGTTCTTTATGGGTTGGCTTACTAGGGAGAGGTTGAAGACAGTCTCTAACCTACAAGATTCAAGACTAATGTAGCTGAGGCGTCTCGCCTCAGTTTCTCTGCTTCAACACTGAGGCAGGATGCCGGCGAGACGCCTCAGCCACTCCAACAGATTCCCAGCTTCAATCCTTCACGATCTTGCCGCCAATTCCCAGCACGGTTGCGTTCTGCTTGGCGGCTTCAGCTTCGGCGATTTGGCCATCCTGGACATACATCTGGGACAGGGCCGTCCAGGCGAGCAGATCATTCGGGTTGAGGGTCGTGGCTTGGAGGGCGGCACCGATTGCGGGTTTGATTTGGTCGTCCTTCATCAGGGCCATGCCAAGGGCGTGCCAGCCGTCGAAAAAGTCGGGATCGATTTCGACACATTTACGATACTTCCCGATCGCGGCTTCGAGATCACCAATGGCGAGATCACCGTTCGCATCGTCGAACAAGTCATCACGCTCTGAGGTGTCGTCGCTCACCGGATCTTAGCTTCGGGCGAATTCTTCGAGGCTCATGGCCTCAAGCTCGCCATCTGGTCCCTTCATCATCGGAGGGGTGGGATTGGCGGCTTCGACGCGTGATTGGAACCAGGCGCGGAACGCTTGTTCCGAGGCAAACGCATCCATGCTGTCGGCAATGCGCTGACGGTCTTCGGGCTCGGTTTCACGAACAGGCAGGCTTCGGTCGGCAAGGTAGACGAGCAGCACTCCGTCTACGAGCGACTCCGGCTCGGAAAACTCTCCCGATTCGAGGTCGAAAGCGACCCGGGCCAAGGTGGAGGCGAAATCCGATCCTTCCGGGGATTCGGTCCGGCTGAAGGGTTTCGGGCTGACGACTTCGTAGCCGGCGGCTTTGGCAGCAGTCGGGAAATCGGTGCCTTCCTTGAGGTTTGCGAGGATCTTCTCACGGGCTTCGTCAGATGCCTTTTCGAGGCGGGAACTGATTTCCTGTTCCGTTAGCGTTTTGACGATGTCCTCTTTTGCTTCCTCGAAGGTCTTCTGGGCTCGATCAACAACTTCGTCGATCCAGAACATGTAAATCGCGTTTTCTTCGTCCGCCGCCAGCAATTTGTCGGCTCCATCTGCTTCCGGATCAGCGGCAAAGAGCGACCGAATCAGCTCTGCCTGACCTGCAATTGCTTCCGGAGGATCAATCTGAGCGAAGGCGGCAACTTTTTTCACGTCGTCACCTTTGGTTGCAAC
>JBCDHN010000806.1:0-2203 GCA_038749915.1 Verrucomicrobiota bacterium
GAAGCCGATCGCCGTGATTGGCGAGCAGTACTGGCCGCTTCCTTGGTATGTCAGAGGCCTGGGCCAAGTTGGCTACTGGGATGAGCTCCCGAAGAATGCGGGCAAGATGCCGATCCTTATCCTGATGCCAATCGCCTACCAAGAGCACGCCAAAACGATCGACCAGACACACGCCGTTTTTCCACGTGGATTACGCGATGAGTTCCCTATGTTCGTCGCGATTCGCAACGACGTATGGAAAGCCTACCAAGAGCAATGAATTCTGACGACACCAGGCCGACCCCTCCTCTGCATTCATTCGATGCCGAAGGAATGAACACGTTGTTCAAGATCCGGATTCATCATCCTGATGTCACCTTCGCGCGAAGACTGGCCGGCAATTGTTTTCGGCAGCTTGAAGAGCTCGAAGCCCTATTAAGTCGATATCGATTCGACAGCGACATCAGCAGGATCAACGCACTGAGAACCGGGGATTCGATGCTCTTGACGGATGAAGCCTACCGCTGTTTGCAGCAAGCCCTTGAAGCCAGTGAACTCACCGCAGGTCTCTTCGATGTGACGCTGGGCGCTCAAACTTGGGCCGATGCACTCCTCAACCCGACCGCGCCGAAAGGGAAGCTCGCCCTGTCCCCGAATCGACCGGAGATCACCTGTGAAGAAGAAGGGCGTGAGATCGATCTCGGAGGCATCGGGAAAGGGTTTGCGCTCGATGAAATCGCCAGGACCCTCCGAGATCTCGGTGCCGAATCCGCCATAGTCAGTTGTGGAGCCAGCACGCACCTGGCGTTGGGAGATCACCCGTGGCCCATGGAGTTGAAAGGTGACGAAGACAGACTTGATATTTCACTCGTCAATCGATCCCTCAGTGCGAGCGGATTGGGAGAACAAGGAGCTCATGTCGTGCATCCCGACACTGGAAAATCACCTGACTATCACTTCGAACGTGTCTGGGTGACGGCGCCGTCGGCCGCGCTCAGCGACGCGCTCGCTACCGCTTGTCTTATCATGGACGAGGAAGAATTAGCCGGATTTGCTGCAATGATTCGGGAAAGAGAAGTCTCTATTTTCGCCGAAAGAGCATCCGACTCTACCATCCTGAACCTGACGTAGAGAGAACACCTTAGGTAACGTCCTTTTTGACCGCAGATCTGGAATGGACAACTGGCTATTTCTAGTCAACACTTCGTGTCCAAAAAATCTCAAATCCGACTCAATGACTGACAAAGCCACCCCACCTTCCTCGTTTACTCGTCGCCGATTCATTTCCACCAGCTCCGCAGCAGGCGCAGGAATCCTCGGCGCCCCTGCCATCCTCAGTTCGCAGACCAAGGGTGACCGTCTCCGCGTTGCTTTTATTGGAGTTGGAGGGATCAATAAGCGCCACGTCACCGACACCGCCTCCCACGGGGATGTTTGCACCGCCTACTGCGATGTTGACTCCAACCGTTGGGACAATATTCCCAAGACCATTGCTCAGTTGGAAAAGGATGGTCAGGGAGACCTCGCCAAGCTTTGGAAAGGCGCGAAAGGCTATCAGGACTATCGTGAGATGTTCGACAAAGAGGCTGACAATTTCGATGCCGTCATGATCGGAACTCCAGATCACTCGCACTATCCAGCGACTGTACTTGCCATGAACCACGGCAAGCACGTTTTCACCCAGAAGCCTCTTACCCACACGATCAGGGAGGCACGTCAGCTTGCTGAAGCAACGGACAAGTATCAACAGCCCACCCAGATGGGTAATCAAGGTCACGCTAATGAAGGCAATCGTTCGATCGCCGCCTACGTCCAAGGAGGACATCTCGGCGACATCACGGAGATCCATTGTTTCACCAATCGACCCGTGTGGCCTCAAGGCGATGAACGTCCGAGTGGTGAGACCCCTATCCCCGACGGCTTGGATTGGGATCTATGGCTGGGGCCGGCACCTGATCGTCCCTTCACCGCGGAGCCAGGCAACAAGCGGGGTGGTCCCTACCATCCTTTCAACTGGAGAGGCATCATTGACTTTGGTGGAGGCGCACTTGCTGATATGGCTTGCCACACCATGGACTCGATTTTCATGTCGCTCGATCCGGGTTTCCCCACCCACGTAGAAGCGATCAATGTGGATCAAATGACTGACGATGCCTTTCCCAAGGGGTCTACCCTGAAGTGGACTTTTGGTCCGAAGGGAAATCGTCCCGGCTTCGAGGTCTAC
>JBCDHN010000807.1:0-2202 GCA_038749915.1 Verrucomicrobiota bacterium
AGTCGCCTGGCAACATGACGTCGCCCAACTGGAAGATCGGCGAGTAGATGGCGTAGATGAGGAAACCCACCATGACCCCGAGACACACAATCGTGATCGGCTCCATGATCTTGTCGATCTGATTCGCCGTTGTGTCCAAATCATCCTCATAGTCATCGGCAATTTCATTGAGCATCTCCGTGGAAGACCCGGTTTCTGAGGCAATCTCCATGATTCCGCAAACGGTCCGACCGTCACTGCCGAGCCAATGGGACTCCATGAGGAAGCTTTCGTAGAGACCAAGTCCCTCATTCACATGCTGCCGGATGTTCCGAAAGAACTCCTTGTAGTAGATGTGGGGCGCTACCTGCGAGGTGATATCCAGCGAAGTATTCATCCGCACTCCCGCCTCGACCAGAAGAGAAAAGGTCCGGAAACTGATGGCTGCCGCGGATTTCCTCACAATGCCACCGACCGCAGGAAGGGCCGCGAAGAATTTCTGCACCCCTGTATTGCGGGTGATCTTACCCCAGTTCTTGATCAGGATATAGGCCCCGATGAAAGGGAAGAGCAAGACCCAGGGCTTGTTGATGAGTACCTCGGAGATCTTCATCATCATCGTGGAGGCGAAGGGAAGTTCTGCCCCGAGGTCCTTGTAGAGCTTCGAAACTGCCGGGACGAGAGTGTAACTCATGAGAATGATCACCCCGATTCCCATCGTGATAACGATGCCCGGATAGATCAAGCCCTTCTTCAACTTGCTGAGGATCCGCAACGTCTTTTTCTGCGAGTTGCCGATTTGCTGGAAAACCTCCGGAAGTCGACCGGATTCCTCACCCGCACGAATCAGTGCGACCACCTCACTTCCGAATTCACTCGGGAACTTGTCCAGCGCATCGCTGATTTTTTCGCCGATCGAAATCTGATGGGAAACTTCGGCGATGATGCCGCGATACCTCGGTGACTTCACCCGGTTCGCCTGAAGCTCAAAGCTCTTGATCGCGGGAATGTTCCGCTCCAGGCATCGCGCCACACCGGAAAAGAGGTTCGCGCGGTCCGCGAGATTCGGCCCCTTCGCCGTGAACTTTTTGATCGAGGCATCCAATCCGGCAAGGTGCGTGACCTTTGCCGTTTCATTCGGAGCCTTTCCAGCGCCGATGATGGCCTTATCATCCGAGTCCGTCTCGACGAGGATTTGGGCGGAACGACCGGTGTTGACGTTGTTTAAGTTGACTTGTTTGAGCATGGCTGGAGCTGGGTAAAAACTTGTTCAGGTGCTTACCAGGTATTCGCCGCCCTGGTCCTTGGCCGGTAAACTGGATAAGTGTTCGACTGCCTCACGCCGTCATTGTTGGTTCCGGCCTGGGAACCGGATCCCCCGGTCCAGTCACCGGCGCTGTAGGTAATCGTTGTCCCGGAAGAGTCCTTGTTCGGGGCCGTTCGAAACCAGATCTGCATGTCGGCCCGTTCCAGTTCGCCCACCCCCGGGACGATTGCCCCGGAGCCTGTCACATTGGTCACCGTGAAGCTGACCACCGACGGTTCTGCAGGAATCACGTTGAGAATCTCGGTCCGGTCCAAACCGAGTTGGTAGAGCCGCATCGTATTCTCAAAATAGTTCAATGCCCTCGCGGATCGCGTGGCCGCCTCCTCCTGGCTAACCGTGACCAGGGTCAGCGCACACGCCGCCGCTATTGCCGCCATCATGATCGACGAAGTGACCAGGATCTCGACAAGACTGTATCCGTTCTTATGGGAAAAGCGCGCCTTCATGACAACTTCCATGCTAGGGTAGTGAAGTCTCCAGTTTGATGTTGTCGATATCCAACTGCATGTACTCGTTGGCGAATGTCTTTTGGTTGTTATATATACCCACTTCGATCACATGGGTTCCAAACGACAAGGTCCCGAGATTGACCGAGGCCGAAGAAACAACCTCCTGATCGCCCTGCCACTCCCCGTTCTCGTGATTCAGCCGGTCCACATAGCTATTGGCTCCGACGCCGACGATGCTTCCATCCACAGCCACGATCAGTTCTCCATACTCGTCGGCTTCGTATTCATCCGGCATGAAGATCCTGTAATCAAAAGAGAGAGTTCCCGTAGAAGCAGCATCAACAAAGACCGTCTTGCTGATGGAGGCTGACAGCGAGTAGTCGGCGTCGTCCTCGCCACCGATCTCAATGAAGACTCCTCCACCGTCGAACCTTCCGACCGGTTGAT
>JBCDHN010000808.1:0-2202 GCA_038749915.1 Verrucomicrobiota bacterium
AGCATATTTGAAATACTCGATTGCCTTCTCCATCGCCTTGTCGAGGCCGGTAATTTTCTCTCCGGTATTGGAAGCCGCCTTCAGTGCTTGAAACTGCCATCCACTCACGGATCCATCAGGATCACCCTGGCGATAAGAGTAGTCCCAACCCCCGCCTTTTTGCTGACCTTCAATCACAACCCTAATTCCCTTCTTCATGTTTGACTCCAATCGCGGAATTCGCTTCGCCGCTCCGGAAGCTTTCGTCATCGTATACATCTCGGCCAGCGCATAGCTGCAGATTGCGTTTTCGTAAGCCGGCTTTCCACCTTCCGACATGATCGCCCCGGTTGGGTGATCGGAATCCTTGGCCCGTTCCATCAAGAACAACGTCGCTTTGGTTACGGTTTCACCGAACTCGACGGAGTCAGGAGTTTCGCAGTGCCCCAGAAGCGCCAATATCACCAAAGCCGTCATCGATGCCTGATACTCGCGACCAAACGATCCGTCTTCGTTCTGATTCTCCTTGAGGTAACGAAGTGCTTTGCGGACTGCACTCTCGCATTTCGTGGTGGCACCACTTTCCTTCAAACGGGCCATCCGTTGTCCCATACTGCAACGACCAGCCATTGATGGTGGGATGCTCGACATTCCCGCGCCACCGCCGGGAGGCGAGAACGACATACCAAAATCCATTCCCATTTCAGAGCCCATTCCCACGACCGCAGACTCGACTGAGGTATCCACCGAAGGCATCGCAATATCAGAGAACATCGAACTGGTCAGAACCTGCTGGGTTGCCGGCGCTGGAGCGGTCTGCTGCATTTGCGGTTTTTTGATCTCGTTGGCCTGCATGTCTTCAGACGAGTCCATCGAAGACACTGAGGCATAGATTTCAGGGGGCTTGTTCTGCGGGATGTTCATCGCCACCAGCGTGAACAATCCGAGAATGATGACGTGAGCCACGACCGCGATCGCAATCGAAGAAACCTTGTCGTTCGTGCTCTTGACCTCCTTCACCTGCGGCTTGGCCGACATTTCATCTACTGTGCCGGACATTGCCGCCACCATCGCCGTTTGCCGTCCCACGATTTGAGAGACCAAGTCCTCGGGCTCTTCATCCCCCTCGGAGTCAACCGCCGCGACGACCATTGATGGATCTTCCGTCGCACTGATCGGAGTCACGATCAGCCCCGTTCCTTCCAACTGAATCTGCTCTGCAGAACGCGTTGGAAGTGGATCCGGCACCTCCCCGACCGGCACGACATCAGGAGTGAGAGCCGGAATTTCGTCAATCGCACTGATCGTGTCCTCAGGCGTATCGTCGACAATTGCAGCGATCGCTTCCTCTCCCTCGCTTTCGGCTGGTTCAGGGCTTGTGAGTGGCGTCGGAGCTGTCGGAGGCTTGATTGGAGCCACCCCGGGAACGTCCGGCTCGACCACCGTGGCAGTTGGGAGGTCGGCTTCCGGAACTGGTGACGCAACCAAGACATGGCCGGTTGTTCGTCGCGCCGCTTTCGCCAATCCGGGAAGCGCAACGTGGGGAGCTTCCTCATAGCCTTCCAATTGGATGGGAGGCACTTGCAAAGGGTCGCTGCCGTCCGCTCCCAAATGCGGATCGAGGACTGCTGCAACCTTGCGGTGCGTATCGGATTTGTCAGCCAATCCCTGGAGTTCATAAAGTTGCCCCTTCAGCAAGTGTGCCCTTGCGCTGGAGGCATTATGAACGAGAAAACTGTCAATCAACTGATGCGCGCGCTTGATGCTGTGACCTCCTGCCAACTGCGACGCGAAAAGGGCATGATCCTCGGTATCGGGCGCGACCGGAGCCGTCGTTGCCAAACTCACAGCTGAGGATTCGTCTCCTGAACCGAGATAGTGTTCCGCGAGATAACGGCGCGTGTTCCAATTGCCCGGCTCGGCTTCGAGTGCACTGAGGAGAAAGGGGATTTCGTCTGAACTCACAAGTGTATGGGGGAAAACTTTCGGTAGCGGACGGAGATTAAACTGATAGAGAAGTGTCTCCTTCACGTTCACCGCGGTCAAGACGCAAATCTTAGCAAGGTTCTTAGAAAAATTGCCCGGATTTTCCTGATTCCAGCGCTTGACTGGAAGTTTGCCACCACCACTATGCGGGCCTTATGGCTGAGAAATCACCTCAACTCCGCTTGGGTCTGCCAAAAGGCAGCCTCCAAGATGCAACTTTGAACCTCTTCGAAAAAG
>JBCDHN010000809.1:0-2194 GCA_038749915.1 Verrucomicrobiota bacterium
AGCTGCTGGAAAACAAATTGGCAGATCGGAGTGCCGGGATAGACGGCGAGCGGCGCCGGGCCGAAGTTGCTCATCTCTAGGACTTGTTGGCTGTCGATACCGGGGCCCATGAAGGGAGCGCTGATGTGAACCATGAGGCCGAGACGGGCGAATCGACTTCGGCCTTCGAGCCAGCCGCAAAGGCCGGGGCCAAGCCGGAGGCGTTCCTCGGTAACTCCGAGGACGGTTTCGCCCGGCATGATCAACATGTGTTCGCCTTCCTTCACTTCGACCTTTTCAGTGATGTCGCGGTAGTCGGTGTCCTCGCGGACGTGATGGATCTGATGGGCTTTGCGGAAGACGCGAAAGGTGCTGGCGAGAGTGAGATCGACGGAAGCGGGACCGACTAGATCCGAGCGAAATGGGGTAATGGAGATGTCTCCGGTTTCGATGGCGTTACGGATGGCTTCAGCTCCAAGAATAGACATGGGAATGAGAGAGAGTTGGCTCGGCGTCCAAAGAAGCAGATGCCGATGACAGGTGTTTTATTCGCTCTCTCGAGGGAATGAGCCCCTAAAGATAGCGTTCGCGCAGATGTTCTAGCAGATAATGTGCCTGCGGCTTCTCTCCGGTGGCATTTTTGATCAAATCCGGAGGTAAATGCCGAGTTCCCTGACTGTGAATCTTCTCATTGAGCCAGAGACGGAGGCTGGCAAATTCTCCATTTTCAAGATCCTCGGCGATGGTTGAATCGATCATGGCCCGCCGTGCGAGTTGAGCCGCGTTGATGTTTCCAAGGCTGTAAGTGGGGAAATAGCCGATCAATCCGAAGCTCCAGTGAACGTCCTGAAGGCATCCGTGGGCGTCGTCCGGCACTTTCAGGCCGAACAACTCTTCAAAAGTCTCGTTCCAGACTCCGGGAACATCGGCAACGGCTAATTCCTTGTTCACGAGTGCGCGTTCGAGGCGAAATCGAAGCAGAACGTGGAGGTCGTAGGTGACTTCATCAGCTTCAACCCGAATGAACGATTTTTGAGCCTGATTGACCGCATAGGTCATTTTTTTGGGCGTCACCTTTTCCAGCTTGGGATAGAGCTTTTTCGCCGCGGGAAGCCATTTCTTCCAGAACGCATAGCTGCGTCCCACATGATTCTCCCACAATCGGGACTGCGATTCGTGAATGCCAAGAGAAACGGCCCTTGCGAGCGGCAAGGTCGCCAGTTCACCGCCCGGCAAGCCCTGCTCATAAATCCCATGGCCCGCTTCGTGCAACACGCCGTATAGCGAACTGGTAAAGTCTTTTTCATCGTAACGGGTAGTGAGACGGACGTCTCTTGGCCCCAGGGTGGTGCAGAACGGATGCACTGCGGTGTCGATGCGTCCTGCCTCGAAATCGAACCCGACGTCCTCGGCGATCATCCGGTTGAATTCCTTTTGTTTGGCCTCGCTGT
Organism: Verrucomicrobiota bacterium; assembly: GCA_038749915.1. Taxonomy (GTDB): domain Bacteria; phylum Verrucomicrobiota; class Verrucomicrobiia; order Verrucomicrobiales; family DEV007; genus JBCDHN01. The sequence goes on from JBCDHN010000809.1 coordinate 1,431, forward strand.
AGCGCCCCACAAGCAGATCTTTCGGAACCCGACTTCTCCCGGATGTGGCATCGGCCACGAGGTCTACGAGTTCCGGCTGCAGATCGTCAAACAGGCGGGAAATCTGCCGTGTTTTTGCGCCGCGCTCATACTTTTCGAGCAAGGCATCATACGGCTCGTCCTCATAGCCCCAGCACTCGGCCTGCTCCAATCTCAGCTTGAGAACCTTTTCGAGGTGGGGCTGAAACTGGGCAAAATCTGACGCTTTTCGCGCATCAACCCAGGCGGCCTGGGCCAGCGCGCAGGTCTCCTCAAACTCTTCCACCAGCTTTTTCGGAAGTTTGGCTTCGCGCTCAAAATGGTAACGCCACTCGCGAATGTTGATCCCTTCGGTGCTCGATCTGGGCAGCGCAGCTTCTTCGCATTCCGTGATCCAATCGCTCACTCGCTTGGAAGTCACCAATTGATGCTGTTTTCCGCGAAGATAGGCTGCCTGTTTAGCCCGAAATTCGACTCCCTCGGCCGGCATGTTCGTTTCCTGATCCCAACTGGCCAAGGCTGCCGTACAATCGAGCAAGTAAGCCTCCTCCGACATTTTCGCGAGTTTCTTATAGGCGGCGGGAACGACTTCACTCATGCCCTCAATCAACGCAGGAAGAGCACCTTTTCTACGAAAAAGTTGATCAGTTGCCCTTGATCTCCTTCAGCTTACCGCCATAGCGCCGCACAATCCGCTTCCACTCGCTTTCATCGTCCGGCTTCATCTGAAACCCGATGAATTGAAT
>JBCDHN010000810.1:0-2183 GCA_038749915.1 Verrucomicrobiota bacterium
GCACCATCGTTCATCACGTGAATCTCTATCACGGGGTGACTTTGGGGGCTCGAAGTTTCCCCAAAGACGCGGAAGGAAGGGTCGTCAAAGGGAACAAGCGGCACCCGGATGTGGAAGATCACGTCACGATTTACCCGAACGCAACCGTCCTCGGCGGACATACCAGATTAGGGGCGCACTCGACTGTGGGAGCGAATGTTTTCTTGCGCAGCAGCGTCCCACCTCATACGCTGGTTACAACTGAGGGGGCCGCTCAGCGGTTCCTCGATAAGACATCAGGTCAGGAGCTAGATATCGAAAAACCAGACGTCCAACCTGCAGTTCTTCCGTGAAATCACGAAAATCTTCCGACCGACGGCAGCTTGAGCTGGACCTTCCGCTCGATCAGCCACCTCCTCGCTCCACGCCATCACCCAAGCCCTCCAAATCAAAGCCACAGGCCTTGCGCCAAGGGTTAGATGAAGAACTCACTCGAGAGTCTCGGGAAATGGTCACCGCGATCGGGTTGGAAGACCTCGCCCGGCAAATCACGGTTTCCTGGAATACGAGGCTGCGGACAACTGCCGGGAGGGCCTACCGCAACGAACAACTCGTGGAACTCAACCCCGCACTCGAACAGATTGAGGACGCGGAAGCAGAAGTGGATCGAACGCTGAAGCATGAATTGGCCCATTTGGTCGCTTACTATCGCGCCGGCCGGAAACGCATTGAGCCCCATGGTCGGGAGTGGCGCCAAGCCTGTGCGGACCTCGGCATCCCGGACGAAGAACGCTGTCACGACTTGCCGTTTGAGCGGACCCAACAGAAGCGGCGCTACTGTTATTCATGCCCGAACTGCGAACACAAGATCTATCGTGTTCGCAAAATCAGGCGTGCTGCAGCCTGTTACGATTGTTGCCGCACCTACAACAGCGGCCGGTTTGATCCCCGATTCGAACTCAAGGTCGAGCAGATCGACCCTCAAGACTGAGGCTGGCTGTCGTGGCCGACTCGGGCAGGCTCAGTTCGCCTGCTGAAAGACGTCTGAGTAGTCTTCCACCTGCTCGTAGGGCTCCTCGAATGGAACCCCGTCGCTATGGCGGATTCCTTTGAGCGTGCGTTTGGCGCCCGCCTTGGAAACTGGTCCATTGATGAGTTTGGTGACGCAATCAACGGCGGCAGGTACTGCGACAAGAGCACCGAGCGTGAAGAGTGCAGTGGCAACGTTTCCTCGTTGTCCCTTTTTCAACTGATCACCCAGGAGCACGCCAACCGCGCATCCGACAGCAGCAGGGGCAACCGTGATCGCAGTTGTCAGCAACGTACGATCCACAACTTCGGGAGTTTCTTCGTTCTTAACCATGGCAATGGGATTCAAAATTCCAGAAAATTTCGCCATTTCCATCAAAAACTTCGCGGAGAGAAAAGTTTGAGGAACGGCTCTTTAAGACGATACATCACCAAATCACAATTCCAAATGGCCTCTGAGAATTTTGCATTGATCCTCGCCGGTGGTAGCGGCACCCGATTTTGGCCCCTGAGCCGGCATCGTCGCCCCAAACAACTTCTGCGGCTCTTTGATGAGGAAACCTTGATTGAGAAGACGATTTCGCGGCTCGATGGACTGATTCCGGTGGAGAACATTCTGATTCTCACCAACCACGAGCAACTGGATGAAATTCGGAAGGCGGCCAGCATGCTTCCGCCCGAAAATATCCTTGCTGAACCCGCCAAACGCGATACCGCGCCTGCAGTTGCGCTGGGTATCGGTTGGGTCGCAAACCGCAATCCCGATGCGACGATGGCTGTTTTGCCTGCGGATCACCTGATCCAGGATCATACCGAATTTCATCGGACTCTCGGTGGCGCGCTCGAAGTCGCATCCAAGAGTGATCACATCGTTACCATTGGCATCAAGCCAACCTGGGCCTGCCCTGGTTATGGCTATATCGAGCGAGGTAGCAAGGCCGAGATCGCTGACGAGGCAACGGATGTATCGGTTTACGAGGTGGAGCGATTTCGGGAAAAGCCGGTCCCGGAATTGGCCGAAGAATTCCTTCGCCAAGGCAACTTTAGCTGGAATGCGGGCATGTTTATCTGGTCGCTGGCTACGGTGATTGGCAACCTGAAACAGCATTGTCCGGAACTCGCCGGTTTTATCGATGAATTGGCTGAGACGTCCGATATGACGGCGACCATCGAAA
>JBCDHN010000811.1:0-2183 GCA_038749915.1 Verrucomicrobiota bacterium
ATCGAAGTTCCCCTGAGTTTGATCGATTTTGCCAACCACCGCATCGTAGAACTCGTCATGAGGATTCTGATTCCGCGCCCGAGGAACGGTTTGCTCCGGCCAATTCTTGAAGCCGTCCAACGCGCTGCTGGGGCGAACGATCCAGGTATTTTTGCTGCGGTTGAAGAACAGCTCACCTTTCTCTCCAATGATCACGCTGCCAAATCCCTTGGACTCGGTATGATCAAGCCCGGCAAGCACGTCCTTGGGACGATTGAATTCGCCTTTAATCAGGGTCCACTTGTCGCGATCAAATTTGGCTCCAATCTGTCCATCGTACCACATGTATTTGATGCCGCTATCCACCGAGTACTTGTTCTTCGGAAACTGGAAGGTGATGGTTGAGTTGATTGGCGCGGAAATCTCGCTGTTTCCTTCTTCCTTCGCCATCACACTGACGGGAGCGGAAAGGTCGCAGGCCCAGTAAGACATGTCCATGATGTGGCAAGCCATGTCACCGAGCGCTCCGGTGCCGTAGTGCCACCAGCCACGCCACTTGAAGGGGGCAATGTTGCGGTTGTAGTCGACGAACGGAGCTGGCCCAATCCACTGCTCCCAATCCAACCAGGCCGGGACTTTTTCTGCCGGAGGTGGCGTTTGGAATCCTTGTGGCCAAATCGGACGATTGGTCCAGGCATGGACCTCTTTCACCTTGCCAATGATTCCGGCGCGGATGAGTTCCACCACCCGACGCATATGATCCTGCGCGTGAGCCTGGTTTCCCATCTGAGTTTTGACACCGGTTTCTTTTGCGACCTTGGCGAGCATCCGGGCTTCCCAAATTCCGTGGGTGAGTGGCTTCTGGCAATACACGTGCTTTCCAGCCTTCATCGCCGCAACAGCCGCGTGAGCGTGGTGGTGATCGGGAGTCGAGATCGTTACCGCATCCACCTTGTCACCCAGATCGCTCAGCATGTCGCCATAGCTGGTGTAGAACTTGGCATCGGGATATTTCTCGCGTTTCCCGGCATAACCTTTCAGCTTTCCATCCAGCTCAGGAGTGCGCTTGGTATCAACCACATCGACCAAGCCAACCACCTTGAATCCAGCGGTCGCAGAGTTGTCAATGTCGCTTGAGCCTTTGCCCTGGATACCGATTCCCGCCAACGCTGGAGTGGAGTTCGCACCCCACACATGGCCAGGAACAAACTGAAAGCCGAAAGCCGTCGAAGCGGCCGCTCCAGCCACCTTGCCAAACTTGCGGCGAGTCAGCTGATCTTTAGGAGTTTTTTGGTCTGTCATAACTGGTGTTTCCTTAGAGTCGGCATTCCCAAAAGTCCAGAACGTAGTGCACAGCACGAATGGTCAGTTTCATGAATTCAATTGGAAGGGAAATCCTCGCTCAGGATCTTTCAAAAACCGGCAAAGTGGATTTCCGCGCCGAAGGAAAGTCTCCAACCCCGAATATCGCTTGAACGACTCCGTGAGCGCGTCCAATCGTCCCTATGAAACACCCCTTCTTTTGCGCACTTGCGCTTTTTGGTTTTGCGAGCATTGCCAACGCTGCCGATGATTCTTCGAAACCCGGCACTTGGGTCGATCCGGAAAAAGCGTTGGCGGAACACTCTGATTTCGCGGTTCAGGGAGAATACTCCGGCGAAAAGGATGGCGCTCAGGTCGGGGTTCAAGCCGCAGCAATGAACGCGGGGAAATTTCTGGTTTCGACCTATCAGGGGGGGCTGCCGGGAGCAGATTGGGACCGCTCACCTGTATCGTCACAGGTCCTGGAATTGGACGCATTGGCGGACTACGTCGATGGACTGAGCAAAATTGATCGCGAAAGCCCGACGCTGGGCAAAGAAGCCCCGGAAGGAACTGCGGTCCATTTCAATGGCGAGTCCAACGATACCATTAAAGGCAAAATCAAGGATGGCTATCTCTGGGCCGGAAGCCAGACGAACGTTCCTGTAGGTGATTTCACCATGCATCTGGAGTTTCGGTTGCCCTACAAACCCGCAACCCTGCCGAGCAACCAGGATCGCGGAAACAGCGGAGTCTACATCTACAACAACTATGAGTGCCAGGTTCTTGACTCCTTTGCCCTCAATCTGGTTGAGGAAGCCAACCCTTTCCCCACCAAATCGCGCAACAAACAGTGGTGCGGGAGTTTCTACAAATTCAAGCTTCCCGACACGCCCATGACG
>JBCDHN010000812.1:0-2182 GCA_038749915.1 Verrucomicrobiota bacterium
ATGCAGAGCGTCTCGCGATAGCAGCCCGATTGTCCCTGGACAGCCCTGCCATTGCCCCCAACTCAACGCCCTCGCGCCCAAGCATCGAGACCGTTACCGCGCCTCGTTTCGCCAATGTCTCAAAAATGCGGCGAAGATCGGGTTTTGCGATGCGAGGTAGAGTCGGAATGTAGACGGCTTTTGCCGAAGAAGGTATGGCCGCCAAGACAGCTGTAACGGATGGTTCCGTGGGATAGAGGCGCAATTCTATTCCAAGCTCTTTCTGCAATCCTTTTGCGACCTCGCCAACCTCCGAATCATCATACACGAGCGACTGATCAATCGGACAATGGAGAACCGAGGAGTTGGTTAGCGAAGAAAGTAGGCTCAAGTCGGATGCAATCCGCGAGGGTTGAGATATAAACGTAAAATTGGGTTTGGCTGAGGTTCCCTCGCGAGAAATGGGGCGCGTTCTCAAATCCGTAAAAATCGGTGCAGCCGCAACAATGGGTTTGGAACGGCTCGAGTCGGGAATCTGAGAGGCACGTTCACTGGTAAGAAATCCTGACGCATACACCACATCCACATCAGGATTGGCAATGGCAGAGAGCAACGCCTCGTCAATCTTCCTTACATCATAACCCGTCACCTTCTCCACGAACTTGAGATTAAACCGATCTCTGGCCAGGGACCTGAGTTCGTCAACAAAAAGGGAAGCCGCTGCGTTGGAGTAGTCGTCGCCGCTCTCTTTGACGAGAGCCACGGTTTTGTCGGCACCGATACCGGTTGTCTCCAGGCAAAAGACAATACCAGGAATCAATAAAAAGCAGATGCTAGAACAACGGGAGATCCTTGAGAGGACGGGAACGGAGGACATGAATTGAAAAAAATGGGAAGCTTTCCAGATGTTTCATGCGTTTCGAGAAAGGTCTCAAACTCAGTCGATCTCGATGGCCATTCCAAACGATCAGACGGATTGGCGACGAAAATGAGCTGATCCTATCAATGCCGTCATTAGTAACTAAACTCGTTACCAATTCAACCCTTTTGTATGTTTAATTCTACGTTGGTAGATTTCTGTAGTGGTGACTTTTCCACCGTGATTTCGAAATCTACCAACGCAGAATTCATTTCCGGGTTGTTCATGAGATCACGTTCCTCAAAGGCCAGCCTCAACGGCCGCCAACAGCCCTCTTTCTCTCGCTGGAAGTCGCTCTACTTGCACGGCAAGGGGCTTACGCATACCAGTGTCCTCAAAATCATGAATCCCCACATTCTCTGCCTCTCACTTTTGTTCGCTCTCCCCTTCTCTGCCCTCGCCGAAGTCAAACCCGACCGCCCCAACATTCTCTATCTGTATGTCGACGACATGGGTTGGGGATCAGTCGCACCAAACGGGCAAACAGACCGCAAAGCGAAAGGACTTCCCCACCTTCTTACCCCGACCCTCGATCAGCTGGCAGCCGAGGGCGTCAATTTCACCCGCGCTTATGGCTGCACCGTCTGTTCACCGGCTCGCTCCTCCCAACAAACTGGATTTCATCAAGGCCACACCTTTGCCGATCGCAACGATCCGGACAACGCCAAGAAGGCGATTCGGATCGGCGATTTGACGATGGGAGATCAATTGGCGAAGGCGGGTTACATCACCGGGTATTGGGGAAAGTGGGGCTACGGCGGATCGAAGAGTCAGGAGGATCCCGTCATCGACAACGTGCAGACTTTGCCGACTTCACACGGTTACCAATTCGTGGTTGCCGAGCTTCATCACGTCCGCGCCCACACCTTCTTCCAGCCGACGCTTTGGACAGCTCCGGCCAAGGCCGGTGCGATTGGTGGACTGGAGCTGAAACCGAACTCGATGACGCCGTTCGCTGACGAGGCTCGTTATCCCAACACCCCGGCTCTCCAGAATCATCCGGATTATCCAACGACTGCTTATTGCGATGATGTTTATGCCTTTGCCGCTCTCGACTTCGTTCGTGCGCAAGCTCAGAACTACCAGAAAACCGGCCAACCATTCTTCGGATTGCTTGCCGTGCAGGTTCCTCATGCGCCCTTCGATGAGATCGAACAGTTGCCGGAGTGGGACTCCGCCTATCGCGATCAGCCTTACATTGCATCGCTTTCGGCTCAGGCCAAACAATGGGCGGCCATGATCACTCGACTCGATGCTCACTTCGGGAATTTGCTCGCGGCGCTC
>JBCDHN010000813.1:0-2177 GCA_038749915.1 Verrucomicrobiota bacterium
CGCGGGCGAAACGAACACGGTTTATGGCGATAAAATCGCCCACATCGATCTGGAAGGGGTTATTTCCTCATCGATTGATGCCGGCTGGGGAGGAACGGGCGCGTCAATGGTAGAGCGCCTTGGCAAAGATCTGAAGCGCGCTCGCGAAGATGACGACGTGAAGGCCATTGTGTTGAGAGTCAACTCTCCGGGCGGTGAGGTCACAGCCTCGGACGTCCTTTACAACCACGTGAAGAAGGCCGCCGCGAAAAAGCCTGTCGTCATCTACATGGATAGCGTTGCTGCCAGTGGAGGTTACTACGCAGCCTGCGGAGGAACCGAGATCATGGCCAACCACACCACCATGACCGGCAGCATTGGTGTCATCATTTCGACTCTGAATTACCAATCCCTCTTTGATAAACTCGGTGTCGATTCGGTGGTTTTTACGAGTGGCGAATTCAAAGATACCATGAGTGGGACGCGGCCCATGCGCGAGGATGAGCGCAAAATGGTTCAGGGAATGGTCGATCAGATCTACGAGCGCTTCCTCACCGTGGTGAAGGACGCCCGCACCGATATTCCGGAAGAGGAATTGCGCGCGAATATTGCGAATGGCCGAATTTTCACCGGACAAGAGGCTCTCGACAACAAGCTGATCGACAACATCGGCTACATTGAGGACGCCTATGATCGGGCTCGCGAGCTGGGCGGCGTTCCGGACGCCAAGGTCGTGAAGTACAATCAGGAGGTCACCATCTTCGACGCCTTGGGCTTAATGCAATCGCGATTGGCTCAGGGCAACTCGACCAAGGTTGAGATCAGTTTGCCGGATCAGGTCCTTCCCCGGCTTCAACCGGGCATGATGTATCTTCTCCCGACCTTCTACAGTCATTAGACTAATCCAGTTTTTCGATGCGGTAGAGGGCTTTTTCAGTCCGGAGATAGAGGGCGTTGACGATGGCGACTGGTGATGCCATGAGCCCACCATCAAGCTGGTTCTCGCCGATGATCTTCAGTTCATTCCCGGGTTCCATGACGACCATCTTACCGTCTTGAGTCCCTGCATAGATTTTGCCGTCTGCGAAGAGCGGTGAGGAGGAGAAGTTGCCTTCCAGCCTTTCCTGCCAGAATACCTCCCCGGAAAGCGCGTCGATACAGCTCGCGATGCCTCGGTCGTCAATCGTGTAAATTTCCTGACCAATTAGCAGGGGAGAGGGTTGATTCGGCATCGCTCGCGTCACTTCCCACGCAATTTCGGGCTTGGCACTGCCGTCATAGCGGATGGCGAGCAGTTTGCTTCTCATGAAGCAGGTGGGCAGGTAAATCATCCCGTTGCCCGCAACCGGCCGGGACACGTTGGAAAAGCCAAGGTGATCGTAACCGATTTTCCAGAGTTCTTCGCCCGTTGCCGGATCATAGGAATAGAGCCAGTCTGCGGCGGGAGAAAGAACCTCCGTTCCTTTGGGAGTTTCGTAAAGAAGAGGAGTCCCGCAGGCCTTTTGCAGCTGGGCCTTTTCGTTCATTTTGCCGGTGCGTTTGGTTTTCCAAGCCAGTTTTCCGGTTTCCGAGTCCAGCGCAGCAACCATCTGGGCGTCGCTTCCGTCGAGATTGAAGATCAACCGGTTCTTCCACAGCACTGGCGATCCACCAGGGCCGTTTTCGTGCATCACATGCAGCTCTTGGTTGGTCCAAAGCACCTTTCCTGATGCGGTGTCGAGACAGGCCGTACCAAACGCTCCAAACTGAGCATAGAGTCGGCCACCTTTCAGAATCGGGGTCGGAGAGGCATAACTGTTCAGTTTGTGAACCCATTGGGGATTTTCTCGGGAAAACAGCTCGATATTGTGGAGGATTTTGCCGGAATCTCGATCCACGCAAATGGCATGGAATTGAACCTTGGCGAGGACCACCAACGGTTGGCTTCCCGTATTCGCCTCCAGTCGTCTTTTCGTTTCCTCGGCACTTGCCTTGGTCTCAAAGGCCGTCGTCAGCCAAATCTCGTTCCCGTCGATGACCGGCGTCGAGTGGCCTCGACCGGGAATGGGCGTTTTCCAAGCCACATTGTTGGTTTCGGACCATGTGACCGGCAAATTGGAGGTTCCCGGGGCATGCCCCTGTTGATTTGGCCCCCTCCATTCCGGCCATTCGGCAGCTTGAGCGAGTGAGAAGAAGGCGAGGAAGGCGGCGGAGGAGGA
>JBCDHN010000814.1:0-2167 GCA_038749915.1 Verrucomicrobiota bacterium
CATTTCGCTTGGCAAGGGTCCAGAAAAAGTTGACCGCAAAAACCACCCAGATAAGAGCCACCGCGATATCAATAGGCCAGATCAGTTCGGCGTATTCCTTGGACTGGGTTAGTCCCAGTGGTAGGGTGATGGCCGCACTAAGGATGATGCCTTGCCAGCCCCAGAAGTGAATTTTGGAGAGCCGGTCTGAGGCGGTCCGGCATTTGCAGAGTCTCTGAGTTGAGTAATAGATTCCTGCAAAGGCCATGTTGCCCACGAAGGCAAAGATGACCGCGTTGGTGTGAAGCGGACGGAGCCTCCCGTAGGTTAGGAAGGAAAGGCCTTCGGTCTTGATGATAGGAAACCAGGAAAAGGCCTGCCATCCGAAGATTGAGATCTCATTAATCCAGGTCGTTGCAACTTGTAGAAAGTTGCCATTTCCTTCCCACCAGCTGAGTTGGGCCGCCGCGATCACGCCTACTAACATGCCCACGAGTCCCCACACGATGGAGGCGATCATGAAATGGCGTGGTGTTTTATCGTCGTATGTGATGGTCATTTTTTCGAATAGTTGGAGTCTTCTTGAAGAGGGAGGAGTGAGTCGCGTTCGGGTGAGGATTTGCGTCGGCGAAAGGCTTCGGTGGCAAAGCAAACAATGAAGATGCCAGCGAGAGCCATGGAAACTAACAGAGTCACTGCAATCACATTCATTAGACCTTGGTGATGGGGTGAGGTTCTGGGACGCGGTCGCCCCCGTTGCAGGTCCAGTCCACAAAGGCATTGGCAATCATGGGAACGAGGGTCTCCTCTGGGATTCGTTTGGCATTGATCCAAAGGTGATGGGTGCCATCACATGGTTCGTTGCAGCTCAGACTGACTTGAAAAACGAAAGGGTTGTCGACGGTCTGTGGATGACACTTTGCGACTTCAAGTACGACGCCCCCTTGACTTGTGAGGTATCGGATCGCTGAGTCTGGGTCCTCCGGAGCAGTATGTTGAAGCATCCGGCGGAATTCGGGATGGGCCTGAAGCTGCTCGAGCCGATGATCGGTGACGTCTAACCAATTGGTCTGATTGTCGCTGTCGTCAAACTCGTTGAGGTATCTCGTGAGGGAGGCGGCCACGCGCGGTTGGCAAACTACGCAGGGGGACTCGATGGCGATGCTATATCGGCCTCTTCCGTTGTCTGTGTTTGGTGCCGGCTGTTTGAGGCTGCGTTTGACAAGCCAGGCACTGAAGGCCTTGTCGACCGGAAGGCGGGAATTCATGGAGCGGAGATTACTCCGATCCAAGGAAGATGCTCCGCATCGGTTGAGGATGATTGCGCATCCCTTGTGGGATGAATGACCCGGTCATCCCGTCCCCGGCCTCAGGGCGAAGCGACCGCTTGGGAATCTTGAGCGGTCTCTGCGAGAGCTTCACAGACCTCGATCAACTCCATGGCGAGGTTCTCCTTGCTGGCTCGGGGAAGTGGCTCGCTGCGAGTTGGATAAATGAGCGTGACTTCGTTATCTTTGGAATCAAATCCGATCTCCTTGTTGGAAACATCATTGGCAATCACTAAGTCACAATCTTTCGTTAAGCACTTGCGGCGGGCGTTTTCCTCGACGTTTTCGGTCTCAGCCGCAAACCCGACCAAGGTCCCTTTAAAGTTCATCTCCTTGCGAGCCGATCCCAAGATGTCTTTGGTCCGTTTCAAGGTGAGGATCATTTCGTCACCCGTTTTCTTGATTTTCTGATCGGCGAATTTGGAGGCCGTGTAGTCAGCGACTGCGGCAGCAAAGATGGCCAAATCGCATCTCTCGATGAATGAGGCCACTGCCTGATACATGTCTTCTGCGCTTTCGACTGGAAGAAAATCGACGCCATCGGGGATGTTCAAGTTGGTTGGGCCAGAAACAAGGAGGACAGCATGTCCGCGTTTCGCCGCCGCTCCCGCCAGCGCGTAACCCATCTTTCCCGACGATCGATTGGTGAGATAACGAACAGGATCAATGGGCTCGATGGTGGGACCAGCAGTGATCAAAACCTTCATGTGGGGCTAGGAGACACTATGAGAGGAGAAATTCCAAAGGAAACGATCAGGAGAGCGATTTCCATCCTGAAATTTGATTGCTAATAAACGGGGAGGGTGATTTCTTTCCGCCGTTGCGCGCGTGGCGGAATTGGTAGACGCGCATGATTCAGG
>JBCDHN010000815.1:0-2166 GCA_038749915.1 Verrucomicrobiota bacterium
CCAGCTCCATCGGAACAACGGGTTCGCGTCGTGAGCTGCGGCCGGCTGATTGAGTTCAAAGGATTTCAACATCTGATCGCCGCCTCGGCTCTCGCGGCGAAACAGTCGGTACGAGTCGAAGTCGAATTGCTGGGAGATGGACCTTGGCGGGAACGGCTGGAGGCACAGGCGAAAGACCTGAAGGTTGCGGACCGGGTTCACTTTCGCGGGACGGTGGGACTCGATGAAATGAAGACCAGCTTTGGAGAGAGCGATGTGTTTGCCCTTCCCTGCATCTTTAGCGAAGAAGGAGCATCCGATATGTTTCCCACGGTCATCACCGAAGCGATGTTTACGGGATTGCCAGTGGTAAGTACGTCAGTGGCTGGTGTGCCGGAATTGGTTCAGGATGGTGAAACGGGCTTTGTTCTGGAGCCGGGCGACGAGGATGGCCTGGCAGAGGTCCTGATTCGCTTAGCTCGCGAAGCCGGTTTGGCCGCGAAACTTGGCGCAGGTGGAAAGCAACGCGCCCACCAAATGTTTGCCCGTGACGTGACGCTGCCGCAGTTGATGGGTAAGTTTGAAGAAGCTCAAGAAAAGGCTGCTCGCCAGAAACCGCAGCCACCTGAATTGGTCGCCATTTACGATCTGGCCGAGTCTGATGCCGAGCATGTTGCCTTGGAAATCCCAGTTGTTCATGAATTGCGAGGGCAGTGCTGGCTCGCAGGTGGTCACGCCAAGTCTTCCGACCTGAAACAGTTGCCGGATCTGGAAAAATTGGAATGGCTTCCGGACGGATTGGTTCTTGAAATGGAGTGGCGCGCCACAGAATCCCAGCGTACTGAATGGACGGCGTTGCGTGCAGAGTTGGGAACTTCGGTGGATGGCGAGACGTTTTTCAATACCGCTCGACGTGCGGTTTGGTTGGCAGAAGCGATACGACGGCGCGGTGGGACCAGCCTGATCTATGCCCCGGGAGGCGAAACTTGTTTGCTCGCATGGATGATCAGCCAACGGTTGGCAATCCCGTTTGTGTCAGCCTTCGAAAAGAAGTCCGAATTCCCCAAGAAACTGCGAACGCGAGTCATGGATGACGCTCGAGCAGTTGCTTGCGCCTATGACGACGACCCGTTGCAACGTTCGGCCAAGCGGCTCAAACCTGCCGCCCGACAACAGGCCTTGCGCAGTTGGCTCAAGGTTCACTTGGTTAGTTAGCTCGAATTAGCAATCCGAAGCAGGCCTGACTCCAGGTCGACTTGCGGCTTCCAGTTCGCCGCTGTTCGAAATTTGAAGGGATTGATGCTGTTTCGCTGGACGTCCCATTCAATGCCGCCCTCCATTTTTCGAACGGAAATACTTCGCTCTGTGATTCGCTCAACCATTGCAATGAGATCCGACAGGCGGTTGCTCCTGCCGCTGGCAACATTGAAGATTCCGGTCAGCCGATGTTCAACCGCCTCGAGGATTGCCTTCGAGAGATCATCAATGTGGAGGTAATCCTTTTCGGTATCTACTCCCCATTGCTGAAACTCAAGGTTTTCGCGGGCACAACGAAAGAGGAAGGGAATCACGCCCTGAGGAGGCCCCGCCACTCCTTCGATTCCGTAGACATTGGAGACGCGGAGGACGGTGGCATCGATTCCATTCGATACGGCATGATCAAGGAGCAGTCGTTCCGCCGCGAGTTTGCCACTGGCGTATTCCCCTCTTGGATCTGGGAGATCGGTTTCCACACTTCCGGATTTGAGCTGAGACTCACCATAAACCGCCCCGGTCGAAACAAAGATTACCTGGGGAGGCACTTCGCATTTGGAGACAGACTGAAGAAGTTCCTGCAACAGATTACAATCGGCGGCCGACTGTTCAGGAGTCGCAGTTCGCGGCACTGCCCCCCAGGCCAGATGGAGTATCGCATGAAACCGGGCAGCCACTTCCGGACGGCAAAGGCGATCAAAGGTGATCGAAGTGGAATCCACTTCTGATTTGCGCAGGACGGAAGTTAGCTCGTGCTGAGCCGACCACGCTGGACACGCCCTCAGGGCGTTCCCCAGTCTTCCATTCGCTCCAGTAATTGCGATTTCCGCCATATATTGGATCCCATCGAATACCCAAAGTCCTTCGCCTCAGACTACGAACTGCAGCCTCCAAACGGATTTCAGCCTCCACCCGGTGGCGGGCCGGGGGCGG
>JBCDHN010000816.1:0-2164 GCA_038749915.1 Verrucomicrobiota bacterium
CCGCGTCGACCAGCTTGGCCAACCCAAAGTCTCCCACCTTAACCACCCCCTCGGCGGTGAGGAGAATGTTGGCCGGTTTGATGTCGCGATGCACGTAGCCCTTGTCATGGGCAAACTGAAGGGCTTCACAAATCTGCATCACCACCTTCAGAGCCGAATCGGCGCCCCATTCTCCAGATTGAATGAGTTGGTGGAGATCTGCCCCATCCACGAACTCCATCACGAAGAAGAAGTGCTGGCCCTCCGTCTGACCAAAGTCATAGATCTGAACGATGTTCGGATGATTGAGCCGGGCCATCGATTTCGCCTCGCGGCGAAACCGAGCTTCGAATTCAGGATCACTGCCCAATTCGGGTGGGAGAACTTTGATCGCGACTGGCCGATCAAGGCTGATCTGGACGCCCTGATACACCGCACCCATTCCGCCCCGCCCCAGCATTCTCTCGATCGTGTAATCCGGCATCAAGCGATCGAGTTCCTCGGGCAAAATCGGTTCCCACTGGCCGGGAGGTGTGGCCATAGCCTGCCTCAGCAGATCCGCGTTGGGATCTCCCTTATCTTTGGGATCAATCTGAGTGGGGTCTTCCTCCGGATTCATTGCCTTAGCAGTCAGGGTTTACTGGTGTTTGAGACAGAGAGCAAGTGTGTTTCAGTGTTCGATTAACTTCGAATTGCTACAAAGTTCGGTTTACCCCAAACCACTTCGCTTCCGTTTAACTGCCCTGCTGCTCACTCCGTTCGCGCTCCCATCCATCCATGATATTCAGCCGGTTTTCCCGGTCACGCATTTTCGCTTCGCTGAGTTTTCCGGCTTTTTCGAGATCGTTGTAAACATCGATACTTTTCTGGCCATAATCGATCGCCAGATGATCGGCTTTCCAATGGTTGGCCTGGCGACAAAGGTTGGCGACTTTCCAGAGTTGTCCGCTCACCAACTCATGAAGACTCGTCTGCGCGGGGCGAATGTCACGCTGCTTTTCCGCGGCATCAAGGGCTTTGAGAGACGCCTGGATCGCTCCCTGTAGATCCTTTTGATCTTTGAGAATGTCAGCTCGTAAATTATGGATGTCGCGCAATTCTCTCCAGCGTTGACGTGAGGGTGGAACGCCGGGGTGAAACTCCTGGACGATCAGGCGTTCCGCTTCGTGAATGTAAGCGAGAGCGCGATCCAATTCTTTGCCTTCTCGGGCATACATCGCAGCCAACCGATTGGAATTGGATAGCTTGAGGAGGATGTCAGGTTTGTCGGAGATTCTGCGGGCGCGGGTATGGATTTGGATTACCGCTTCCTGTTGCGCCAATTGGTCGGACTTTGGGTATTTCAAGAATCGAAGTAGGTCCCGATAAATGCCGATTACCGAAGCGAGTGAGTCAAAGCTTTCTGGTGTGCGGTTGGATTGCAAGGCCTGCCGAGCCTGAGACACAGCTTCCCGAGCGAGGGCCAAGCCTTCCTCCTGATCAACACTAACTGCCGTCGAATAAGCCAGCTGAATTTTGGCGCGAAGCCGTTTACGCCGCCACTGATCTTCCAGCCATAGCCCCTTATAAGCTTTCTCCTGAGAGCGGGCAAAGGCAAGCCCTTGTTCCGCAAGCTCGATTCCTTCCGGAGTATTCTTGACCGAGTTCCAATTGCTGTTCGCGATCTCGTATTCATCTTTGAACCCACCATGCTTGCGCATCTTTTCCCATTGCGCCGCCAGAATATCACCAAGCTCGAGAAGACGATTTTCCGCAAGGCGGTTCTCGTCACGGATAATCGCGGAATGGGCCATATCGGATACCTGCCGCAGAAACTCTTCCGAGTCAGGGGCTCCACGCTCCGCAAAAGCACCAATGCCAACTGTTGCGCCATCGGCCACAATCCAATGAAGCTGGAGCATTGCCTCCCCGCCTTCGGCCCGCGAAACCACACCAGTCAGAGTGAAGACTGATGCATCCTTGTCCCAGTTCACTTCGGTTGAAGGTCTGTTGTAAACCAAAGCTGGCGACAGAACCCTGGTCCATTCGCTGATAATGATGCCAAAGTAGAATCCGAGCCGTTCCGCAAATGCCTCAGGGTTCGCGGCTTCGCTGGCTTCCGCAAAGAGGACGAAATCACGTTTGGTTACGCCGCTTGAAGCCGCTTCGTGAGAACTTTTCCGAAAATAGCCACGGTAAGGTTGAG
>JBCDHN010000817.1:0-2158 GCA_038749915.1 Verrucomicrobiota bacterium
AAACGGGGACGTGGTCTGGTCGCCCGGAGAATGGAGTCGCTGGGATTTGCTGGCGGCGGTTTCTCCACTGGTCGCGGGAAAGCTGCGGACCGCCACGGAATTTCACGAGAGTGATACGACCCTTGTTCGCTGCGACATTGATTGGGCGATGAGCTGGCAAACCTGGTTTGTTCATGGGTTCTGGATCGTCCTGCTAATCCTTGCCTTTGCGATTTTCCCAACCTGGACGGTAGCCTTGCCCGCTTTGATCATCGCCCTTTGGGCTTATCAAATTAGTGAGGAACAGCGTGAATTTCGTGAAAAAATCATCGCGGCGGCGAAGGAACTTGGGTTTCAGCCTTCCAAATAAATCGCGTTGTCAGCGCATCCTTTCGATCAAGACCGGTCTTCCCCGATAGTTCACCACCGTGAATCCGGCTTGCCTGAGGGCAGCCAGTCCGCTTGGCTCTGGATTTGCAAACGGCCTCTTGATGAGCTCATGAGATTTAGTGTTGATCAACTTGGTTAGATTGAGCGGCATGGCAGAGAACCAAGCATATGCCAGGTCGAGGTCACGAGTCGTCGGCTTGACAGGAATGCCCATGACGATGGCCTGATGAGAAAACTCTTTCGCAAGCCGGTCGGGAACCGGCAGGAGAGGAGCAATGAACTTGCGGAGCGCAATCTCAACCTCCAACTCGGAGGCTTGCAGCTCCTTCCCAAACAACGCGCCAAGCGCATTGCTCGGCAGGTCATCCGGAGTTGCCGCAGTGGGATTCGTTCGGGTTTTCTTAGCCTCGAAAAGTAACCCTCCTTCCTTGAGCCACTGATGGTGCTGTGCCTCTCCGTAGCTTTGATCTCCGCTGTAGACAAAGACCGCCAAGTTCAGGAAGTGAACCCAATCAATAGGGCCACCGTAGAACGTAATGGTATAGCGATCAGAAACGGGGTCCGAGGTGGAAGGCTTGGTCAAAGCGGCCTCGCTGATCAGCTCCAATTTCCGATGCCGATTGGCCCTCTTCCATTCTTGCCTCGATTTCGCCTCTGATATGAGTCGATCATGAGGAAATTCTTCGGCATTGGCTGACGCCCCTACCACGAGAGAGGCAAGCAAAGTGATCAGTCCGAGATTTCTCACTACCGAGTTCTACCTCAGATCGATGCAATGATTCAAGATCGTTTGTTCACACTATCGACCTCTGCGATAGATAGCGTTCACAAGACGTCCTGAAATGCGAACCGCAGATTTTGATTACGAATTACCTCCTGAACTGATCGCGTCACAACCGCCCAAGCAGCGGGAAGACTCACGCATGATGGTGGTTGATCGCGAATCCGGTTCCATCGAGCACCGACCGTTTCGAGAGTTTCCGAACTTCCTTCAACCGAACGATCTGGCGGTGTTGAATGATACGAGAGTGGTGCCTGCCCGATTTTTTTCGAATGATGGCCGCATTGAGCTTCTGCAAATCGCGAAGGAGAGCGACACTCGTTGGGAATGCATGGTGAAGCCGGGCAAGCGAATGAGACTTGGCCGAACCGTCGAAATCGGCGAAGCGACGGGAACCGTGGACCAGATTTTGGAGAATGGGCATCGCGTCATCACTTTCGATCAGGTTCCTGATACGGAGACTTACGGCCATCTCGCGCTCCCGCCCTATATGAATCGCGAAGATGGAGCCGAAGATCGAGAGCGTTACCAGACTGTCTACGCGAAGCGAGAAGGCGCGATTGCGGCGCCGACTGCCGGGCTGCATTTCTCACCTGAAATGGTAAATCAGCTCAATCACACCTTTGTGACTCTACATGTCGGAGCAGGCACGTTTCTGCCCGTGAAAGCGGAGGACCTGACCAACCACGAAATGCATTCGGAATGGTTTGAGCTTTCGGATGAAGCAGCCACGCAAATCGAAGCGGCCGCGCGCGTCATCGCCATCGGAACAACCGTCGTCCGTGTGCTCGAGCATTGCGCTCAGGCAGGGCTTCCGCTCCAATCCCAAACAGGTGACACTCAGATCTTCATTCATCCACCCTATGAGTTTCAAGTAATCGACGCTCTCCTGACCAACTTTCACCTGCCGAAGTCGACATTGCTGATGTTGATCAGAGCATTCGCGGGACGAGAACTTGTTTTGGAGGCTTATGCGAAAGCAGTCGAAGAAAGGTATCGGTTCTACAG
>JBCDHN010000818.1:0-2157 GCA_038749915.1 Verrucomicrobiota bacterium
ACCGTTGGTGCGGGTTGGGCTTTTCAATTTGTCCCCAACATCTTTTTTCCTCCCAACGAACGCGGGCAATTCATTATCAATCTGGAGTTGCCGCTCGGCACGGACATTACCGAAACGGAACGCCGGGTCACGGAGTTTGAGGAGTGGCTCTTGAGCGAGCACGAAGAAGAGATTCGCTCTGTCTCAGCTTGGATCGGCAACAGCGGACCACGTTGGTATCTTTCGCTCTCCTCGGAAGACGCCAATCCAAACTACTCCTTCATGACCGTGCTGACGCACACCTCGGATCCCAACGAGGTGAAGGAGCTAACCGAGAAAGTGAACAACCAGGCATTGGCGATGTTCCCGTCCGCTCGGCTCACCGCTCAGGTTCTGGAGAGTGGTCCGCCGGTTGGCGATCCGATTCAGATTCGACTCTACGGACGCGATCTCTCAACCCTCTATGAGCTGCGCGATGAGATCGTTGAAGAAGTGAAGACGGTCAACGGACTCTTCGATGTCCGCGATGACTGGGGAGCCTGGGTCAAGCAAATCTACATCGATCCCAATCCCGTTCGGGTGGCGCGCCTCGGGCTCACGACCCAGGATATTGCGACCTCACTCAACCTCCAGTTTTCCGGAACCACGGTCACGTCTTATCGGGAAGACGAAAAGTCGATTCCCGTGGTGGTTCGCTCTCGCACCGATGTGCGCGACCAACCGGAACGCCTCCCGGACGTGCCCATTTTTACCACCCAGGGTGTGGTTCCGTTAGGGCAGGTGGCGGAAACCGGCGTCGAGCTGCTTCCCGGCTCGATCCTGCGTGAGAATTCCGTGAGGGTGATGACAATCAAGGCCAAAGTGCGTGGCCGTTTTGCCAGCGAAGCCTTGGCCGAGATTCAGCCGAAAATCGCAGAGCTGACAAGCAGCGAGGATTGGCCGAACGGGTATCGCGTCGAGTACGGCGGGGAGTCGGAGGAAAGCGCGGAATCGCAGGAAAGCATTGGAGCGGTGATGCCGATTTCGCTCGCGATGCTGTCGCTCATTCTCGTCATGCAATTCAATAGTCTGCGGCGCTTCGTCATCATCATGTTGACGGTCCCACCGATGCTGATCGGCGTCGTTCCGGGGTTGTTGATCACCGGTTCGTCTTTCGGATTTATGACCTTGTTGGGATTGATTGCTCTGTTGGGAATCATTGTTAACAACGCCATTCTTTTGATCGACGAAACCAACCAACAACTCACGACCTACGGCCTTACGGATGCCGTGGTTGAGGCCGCCAAATCCCGGCTCCGGCCGATTCTGATGACCGCGATCACCTCCATCATCGGCCTCGCCCCGCTCGCATTTGGTGGTGGTGGAATGTGGAGTTCAATGGCATTTGCCATGATGTTCGGACTTGGTTTTGCGACGCTGCTAACGCTATTACTCTGCCCGGTCCTCTTCTTTCTCTTCTTCCGCCGCACCTTTACCGAGGAAGCGCCAGTCCCTGCTTCCGGCCCAAGTTTGACGGAGGCTGACCCAATCCCGGACTCTCCTGAATCGAAATCTACCGTTGAGACCATTCCGGATTCAAAGTCGGAATCAGAAGATTCCCTCGCTTCAGATGAGGAAGCTGACGACGAATCGCCGGAAGAAGAACCTAAGGAAGACGAAACCAAGCGCGAGGATTCTGGATCCACGGATTCCAAAGACTAGACTAACGACTCAGCGCTATTCATCCTGAGTTTGTCGATGCTCAAGCTTCCTCAGCAACGTCAATCACGGTAATCCTTCGTGTAAGATCTGTGGAAAGGCGGAAGTTCTGTGAAAGGCAATGGAGAGGTCCTTCGACAGGTTCAGGATGACACGAATGTTGATCTCAAATAAACGTTAGGACCTCGGAACGGCAACCACCGGCAGCACGTCTTCACAGGCAAGTGGTCTGGTAAGGCGGTAAAAAATGGCTGCGATGATGAGGAACGTCGCCATGAGCACAAGCGTCCCCGCCGCCGTGCCCAAGCCGTCGAAAATGAATTTCAGGATTGGGAGTTGTTGTTGAACCTGATCCGTCCACGTCCAGCCTCGGAGTTCCAGAATGGGATAGATAAAGGGCCAGCCAATGCCGACAATGGCGGCGACTCGAGCGCTGGTCCGGGTCACCACTTTGGCGGGAGTTGCCAGGGTATCGACCAA
>JBCDHN010000819.1:0-2147 GCA_038749915.1 Verrucomicrobiota bacterium
CTCGACATCATCATTGATCAGGGCCCGAACGCGCGGACGATTCAGCTGAATTTACCGCGGTTTACCCTCGTGGGAGCAACCACCCGTTCCGGAATGCTCACTGCGCCGCTGCGAAGCCGCTTCGGAACCATCAATCGACTGGATTACTACGACGTCTCCCAGCTCCAACATATCGTCGAACGTTCGGCACGCCTTCTCGATATCGACGTCGAAAATGACGGTGCCCACGAGATCGCGGCACGTAGCCGTGGAACTCCGCGCATCGCCAACAACCTGCTGCGCTGGGTGCGGGACTATGCACAGGTTCGGGCCGACAACGTCATTACCCAGCCGGTCGCAGATCAAGCGCTCGCCATGCTCGAGATTGATGCCGAGGGACTTGACGAAATGGACCTTCGGCTCCTGGAGGCGATTCTCTTTAAGTTTGATGGTGGGCCAGTAGGTCTCGGTTCCCTCGCCGTTGCAGTTGGGGAGGACGAATCCACGATCGAGGAGGTTTATGAGCCATACCTCATCATGCAGGGCTATTTAAAGCGGACCCCCCGGGGGCGCGTCGCCATGGCCAAGGCCTACACCAAGCTGGATGCAACGCCTCCCGCTCCGATTCAAACTGAACTCCTTTGAACTGTAGATGAACCAAAGCGAACAGCTCTTGAAGGAGTTTTTCTCCGCCTTGGGGACGCCGGAATATGGCTTTCTCATGCTTGAGCCAATCTTTGTCTACGGCATTGGGCTGGGCTTGGTCATCTTCCTGTTCGCATTGATTGTCAGGGAGCAGAAGAGCCAGATGTTCGGGCTCATCCTCATCGCGGGCTGTGCCATGATGATTGGGCCGTATCTCAACCGTCGTGGAGCTGCGGAGAAGCGAATCGTTCAGGTCTACCAGATAGATCAGCCGGACCGCGCCGAGGGCTTTGTCGAAAAGACGAAGAATCGGCGAAGCGCGAAGTGGCTCTATTATCTGACGGCCGCGGTCGCGATTGGAGCCCTCCTTGTCGGCGGCAAGAACAAGGTTGGGACCGGCCTGACCATCGCCACGATCCTTCTTGCTCTCGGAACGGTCTTCTTCAGCAGCGTGATCCATTACAACGAGGCGAAGCTTTACCATCCCAATCTGCGAGCTCCACCGGGGCCGATGCAGTATTCCAGTGATTCACTCCGGTAAGACTTCGCCGGTTCCTCACCATGCTTGATCGTCTTTTTGCCATCGGCCGGGTTCGCGAGACGATCTGGAGACTTTGGTATCCCTACCTCACGAACCGACTCCGGGAGAAGAACGTCTTCTTTCTGAACTATGCTTTTGAAGAAACGGAATACGAAAGCCCAACGCTGCAGCTTGCTGCGGAGGATGAAGCCAACCGGGCCTGCATCCAGCTCTATCATCATGTCGCCTCGCAAATCGACCTCCGGGGTCTGCGGGTTCTCGAAGTGAGCTGCGGTCACGGCGGGGGAGCTTCCTGGATCGCCCGCACCATGAATCCCGAATGCTTCACCGGGTTGGACCTCAACCCAAAAGGCGTGGCGTTTTGTCAGGAGCATCATTCCCTCCCGAATCTCAGCTTCATCGAAGGAAATGCCCAGGAGCTTCCGTTCTCTGACGGCTCGTTCGATGCCGTCCTCAATGTCGAGGCCTCCCACTGTTATCCGGATTTCGCGGGCTTCCTCACTGAAGTCGCTCGCGTTTTGCGGCCGGAGGGGCACCTACTTTACGCAGATTTTCGCTTCAGCGATGGAATCACCGAATGGGAACGGGATGTGGCCGATTCTTCGCTGTCCCAGATTCAATCTCGCGATATCAGCCAAGAAGTCCTCCGAGGAATGGACCGAAACGCAAAAAAGAGTTTGGACCTGGTGGAAACCTGCCTGCCGTCATTTCTACATTCCCTCGGAAAGGACTTTGCCGGGGTGCCAGACTCCAAAGTCTATGACGCACTGAAATCTGGCGAACTGAGTTATCGATCGTGGTGCCTTCAAAAAGCTCCCCAGTAATGTTTCACTCGGTAGTCTTGAGCCGATAACCAACTCCGCGCAGGGTTTCGATCTCGCTTGGTGGAGCCGACCTTGACAAAATCTATAACCAAAAACAAAAGTGAAATTTTCACAATTACGCATCGGTGAATTTTAGAATTTTAAAAAATTTTAAAAAA
>JBCDHN010000820.1:0-2147 GCA_038749915.1 Verrucomicrobiota bacterium
CGTTGAAGGGACGTTTGGGCGAACTCAGACGCTATCTTTGACCTCCCGACTCAAACCAAGAAAGTTGCGGAGTTGGAGGAACAGATGGGTGCCACCGACTTTTGGGATGACAAGGAGCAGGCTCAAAAAACGATCGACGAAGTATCGCTGATTAAATCCCGGATTACGCCGTACCATCAACTGGATTCCCGGATCGAGGATTTGATGGCGTTGCGGGAGATGGCAGACGAAGGGGATGTTGATTGCGTGAACGAGCTGCGATCGGAGTTTCCGAAGGTCGAGGTCGATCTTGCGGCTTACGAATTGCAGCTGTTGATGGCTGGACCACATGACAAGGAGAACTGCTTTGTTTCCATCAACGCAGGGCAAGGAGGAACGGAGGCTTGCGATTGGGCTGATATGCTGTTGCGAATGTATCAACGTTGGGCTGAAAATCGGGGCTTCAAGGTCGAAGTGGTTGAGCATCAGGCGGGGGAGGAAGCGGGGACAAAGTCCGCGATGATGCGCGTGATTGGGAGTTACGCGTTTGGTAACTTGAGTGCCGAGCGCGGGGTTCATCGTCTCGTGCGCATTTCCCCCTTTGATTCGGCGAAAAAGCGTCACACCTCCTTCGCGAGCGTGGATGTGACGGCTGAGATCAATGATGATATCGACATTGAGGTGGACGAGAGCGAAGTCGAGATCACGACGGCGCGGAGTGGTGGAAAAGGCGGACAGAACGTCAACAAGGTGGAGACCGCAGTTCATCTTCATCACATTCCAAGTGGAATCAAAATTCGATGCACTGAGGAGCGCAGTCAGCTGAAGAACCGCCAGACCGCGATGCGCATCCTGAAGTCCAAGCTTTATCAGTTGGAAGAGGACAAGCGTCGTGCCGAGATGGAAAAAGAGTATGGCCAGAAGTCTGAGATCGGGTGGGGGAGCCAAATCCGTTCCTATGTGTTTCAACCCTATCAAATGGTGAAGGACATTCGGACAGGTCATACCGTTGGCGATGTAAAGTCGGTCATGGATGGTGACCTGGACGGTTTCATTGAAGCCAAACTCCGAGGAAAGACGGCCGACGATGATGACGGCGATCTCGACTAGATCCAGAGCAGCAGGAAACTTGGCAACATGTTGGAGGTTATTCTCTTTGGGAATGCTGTTCGCTGCGATGATCCCGTTTTGCGAGGCGGAATCGATCGGATTGAAAGTGGATCAGGATGCCGAGCTCATTGACCAAACCATCTATTCGGATACGGCCTGCGGCCCAACTGCCTTGCTCAGCGCACTAAAGTTTGGTTCGAAGTCGCATCAACTGGCTTATGCCGGACTAACCGGAAGCGATGATTCGACCAAGCTTCGTTTTGTGATCGAGCGATACTTTGACCAGAAATCTTCGGTCTTTGAGCGTCAGAAACGCTTTACCAAAGCTGGAGGCGTTGCCCATGTCGATCTGCTGGCTGCTTATCAGGATTTGGCTGGAGATTATGAGTTAGCGAAGCCACAGGGGAAAGAGTGGATCCGTAGAGAAGGCAAACCAAGTGTCGATTTTGTGCGTGAGACTCATGACAAACTCCGGTTTTCACTGTTGCAGGAAGTCGCTCCCATTCTGGCGTTGCGATCTCAGATTGCACGATATGATCCTGAAACCTCGTCTTGGAATTGGCGCAAGATGGCGGATCACTTCGTGGTGGTCACAGCAGTTCCCGACACGTTGCGGACCGAGGCTCACGGATTTGCGATTGAGTATATCGACCCAAATGGAGGGAAACAGGCATCGGGATTTATCCATGCCGAACGCCGACAACGTTTCGCCGGGTATCAGGGAACCGCCGCAATGGGCCGTTGGTTGGATGGAAATCGGTTTCTTCTGGTGACCGCACCAAACTCTTACTCTCTCATCGATGGGGAACGGGCAAATTGGCACGATCGCACGCTTATCACCCTCAGCTACATCATCAGTTTGTAATGAAGATCGATATCGTCACTATTTTTCCCGAGATGTGTCGCTTACCACTTGGCGAGAGCATGATGAAACGAGCGCAGGAAGCCGAGTCGGTCGATCTTCAGATTCATGATCTGAGGAAATGGGCCGTCGATAAGCATCATCGCGTCGATGACATTCCCTATGGAGGCGGACCGGGAATGGTGATGAAGCCCGA
>JBCDHN010000821.1:0-2134 GCA_038749915.1 Verrucomicrobiota bacterium
CCCCGTTTGGATCAATTGACCGTGATTGATGATGCCAATCCGGTCTGCGAGTTCCTGGGCAACGTTGAGAAGGTGGGTGGAAAGGAAAACGGTGGTTCCCGCCAAACTCTGGGCTTTCAGCTCGTCTTTCACCACTCTCGCATTGTGCGGATCCAACCCGACCATGGGCTCGTCAATGATGAGCACTTTCGGTTCGTGAAGAATGGCAGATGCAATGGCCAATCGCTGTCGGGTGCCATGGCTCAAATTTTCAACCAACTGGTGCGCAAACTCGTGCAGTGCAAATTTCTCAAACAAAGCCTCCGTGGTCTGCAATGCTTTTTCAGGTTCAACCTCAAACAATTCGGCGATGAACTGCATGAATTCCAGCGCTGTGAGCTTGTCGTAGAACACCGCCACATCCGGCACAAAACCCAACTGCCGTTTTGCAGCGAGCGGATCCTTCTGAATGTCGAAACCGCAAATCCGGGAGCGCCCTTCGGTGGGGCGAAGCAGGCCGGTCAGCAGTTTGATGGTCGTGGTTTTTCCAGCTCCGTTGGGCCCGAGAAAGGCAAACAATTCTCCCGGCTCGACTTTGAGGTTGAGGTTGTCGAGTGCGCGGAGCGTGCCGTAGGACATGGATAAGTTCTCGATCTCTATCATCGTCAATTTGTCACTCTGAGGCAGTCAGGTCCTGAGGAACGAACGCTTCCCCAAGGATGAGCAAATCCGAGATTCCATCAACCTTCAACAATTCCCCAAGCTCACTGAAATAGAGCCGCAGTTTCCAATCCCCGAGAACCTGAACACTGACGATGAATCCATCATACCGATCCCCGAACATCTTGAACTGGCCATGGCGACACTCAATTTGCGGCTTCAGAAGGGCGATCATCGGACCAATCTGCTCATCCGCATTCTCCAGAAACCCCGGTTCAAGTTGGGAATTCCCCAGCATTTCCGAGGCCTGCGACAGCACATCATGCGTTTTTTCCGGTACGTTCGAGGAGAGAACAACTTCCCGGCCCTGTCGTATCTCGTAAATCAGTTCCGGCGGATCAATCATCACCAAAATGTAACCATTCGCCAATTCAGGCACTCGCCCCCCGAGCTTGAACGCGACCAGATTCAAGGCGTCATCCAGATAAAAAGAGCCATTCCACGACAGCTGACCGAATTGAAGGCTTTTCGCTTCTTCCGTAAGGAACCCGGAGAAAAAGACCTCGCGGACATCTCGGTTGTCCTGGAGTGGCTTAGGTGGATTCGACAATCGGGAACGGGGGTTCACATTCATGCGGCCCAAGAGCTTTCCGCCCTGAAGAATCGCCAGATCCGTCGAGCCTCCCTGATCAAAAAACAGATTCAAAACGTCGCTGACCGGCACGATCGGGTAGCGCTTCTCGTCAGGGAAGTAGGTCCTCTGAATCAAAACCGAAGTTGAACCCAGCCACGCGAGGACAATGAGAATCTGGATGCAACGCAAAATCACCGTCGAAAGTGGTAAGGCAAAGCGATTACAAAGTCACGCTTTTCGCAGGGAATGTGATGCCGCTTCTCCCAGAAGATCCATCACGGTCAAAATTCCGAGGAGTTGATTGTTCTCATTCGTGACCACGCATTTGTAGCGCCCCGCCCGAATCATCATTTCCAACGCTTTGCTGACCGTATCCCGATCTCGGCAAATGGGGAGATGCATCCTTTCGATCCGATCCAGCTGGGTGTCGTTGGAAACGTCACCTCGTTTCAGGAAATCGAAGAATGTTTCCCGGCTGATCACTCCTACCAGTTTGTTGTCCGCTGCAACCAACGGATAGGTGCTGAAACGTCGTTCCTGAAAGTATTCGAGGGCTTCACGAATGGTCTGCTCGGGCTTGAGGCAGGCGAGGTCCGTCCGCATCACCTCGGAAACCACCTGTCCCAGCATCGCGGGATCGAGTTTTTCCTCCACGCTGCGCAGTTCGTCCGTGGCCGAATACTGGGCCGTGGTTTTGGCCAAAACGCGGCCGAGGCGGCGACTTGCCCGGAAAAAGGGCAAAATCACGTCTCCGCTTACCGAAAGCAGTTCGGTGCAACCGGGCGAGACCGCGTCGTAATGGTAGCCGCCACCGTGAACGAGGGCTCGCTCGCCGAAAAAGTCGCCGGGCTTCATCACCGC
>JBCDHN010000822.1:0-2122 GCA_038749915.1 Verrucomicrobiota bacterium
CGACGCTGGCGTCGGCAAACTGCCGGGTATATTCGTTGCGGCGTTCCTGAACGACGGGAGCATCAGGGAGCAGGTCGAGCGCCTTGCGGACTTCCGTTACCGCGGCGTCGAAGTCCTTATCCGCCATGAACCGCTGACCGCGAAGAGCCGCGTCATCTGCCTTGGCGACCAATTCCTGGCGCCGGGCCACCGCTTTTCGCGCTGCATCCGGGACCATGGAGGTTTGGGCGTGCAAAGATTCAGCAGGGGTCCATCCCACAGCCACGAGGCTGAGGACACACCACCAAGGACTTTTCTTCAAAGCATTAGCTATCATAAATATTGAGCCTTAATTAAACCGGATTCACCGTCGAGAATCCAAATTTCGGGAGGTTGGGACGAGGTTTTAAAGTTCTGCAGGTTTGTTTGCAATCATATTTTGATGTTTTTACACCATTACAGGGGGATTTTTTTGATAATCCAAAAACTTCAACCCGTCGGTTGGAATTTTCCCGCTTTCTCGAAAAACATGATCAGAGGAAGGTGCTAGGACCGAACCGGCTAAATGGGCGCAGTTCAACGAAGTTTGGACAGGGCCAAAGCGCCAAATAGTCACCTCTTCCCCTTTTCCCGACTCCGCGCTAACCCTCGCTCGGGGCTTTATCCTCTTTGCAAGCCGCTTCAACCAATCCGAAGAACAACGGATGGGGATGATTGGGCTTTGAAAGAAACTCAGGGTGAAACTGACTCGCAATGAAAAAAGGATGGGTGGGAAGCTCCACAATTTCAGCAAGGTCATAGTCAGGATTGATTCCTGAAATGACCAGCCCCGCTTCCTCCAGCTGCTTCCGATATTTCTGATTCAACTCATAGCGGTGCCGGTGGCGTTCGGAAACGCGCTTCTCGCCGTAAAGCCTGAAGGCAAGACTTCCTTCGGAGATTTCAGTTATGGAGGTTCCCAACCGCATCGAGCCTCCCAAATCCACCACCTCTTCCTGCTCCTCCATCAAACAGATTACGGGGTGTTCCGCCTCCTTACTGAATTCCGTGCTGTTCGCCTCCTTGAGATTGCAGACGTTTCGCGCGTATTCGATCGTCGCAATCTGCATGCCAAGGCAAAGCCCGAGAAAGGGAATCTTGTTCTCACGCGCATACTTGGCTGCCTCGATTTTTCCCTCCACACCACGAGTTCCGAATCCGCCGGGAATCAGAATTCCGTCCATTGACTCCAAATAGGAATCCGGACCGCGTCGTTCGATATCCTCGGAATCAACGTTCACGTAGAGCACCTGACAATCGTTCTCGGCGCCGGCGTGGGTCAGCGCTTCGTAGATGCTTTTGTCGGCGTCCTGGAGCCCCATGTACTTTCCAACGACTCCAATCTTGATCGACTTGGTAGGGTTCTTGACCCGCTCCACGTAACCTTCCCAATCTGCCAAGGCCAATTCACGGGCCTGAAGTCCGAGCTTCTCGACTACAATCTGATCGAGGTTTTCATCCCGCAGATAAAGCGGGACTTCATAGATCGTCTCTTTCACGTCATGGCCACAGATGACCGATTTGGGAGAGATGTTACAAAACAGAGCAATCTTGTCGCGCACGTCCTGTTCCAATTCCCGCTCGCTCCGGGCGATGATGATGTCCGGCTGAATTCCAATTTCGCGCAATTTCGCGACGCTCTGCTGGGTCGGTTTCGTCTTCAGCTCTCCGGCCGCCGCGATGTAGGGCACGAGGGTAACGTGAACGAAAAGAACGTTTTCCTTACCAACGTCATGAGAAAACTGTCGAAGCGCCTCCAAAAACGGCAGCCCTTCGATGTCACCAACGGTTCCACCAATTTCCGTGATAATGATGTCGCCCCCCATCTTATCGGCAACTTCTTCGATCCGGGCTTTGATTTCATCCGTCACATGGGGAATCACCTGCACGGTTTTGCCCAGGTATTCTCCGCGTCGCTCGTTCTTGATTACCGTTTCGTAAACCTGACCACTCGTCAGATTGTTCAGCTGACTCAACACGCAGGAAGTGAAACGCTCGTAGTGCCCGAGATCCAGGTCGCACTCCGCCCCGTCATCGAGAACATAGACCTCTCCATGCTCGTAGGGATTCATGGTTCCCGGATCCACATTGAGATAGGGATCAA
>JBCDHN010000823.1:0-2113 GCA_038749915.1 Verrucomicrobiota bacterium
GCTTGCCCGCATCGCAGTCGTTACCGAAACCACCTTCTCTTCCTCTTCCACCGAAGCTGCGGCATAGTCCCAGGCAAGCGCACTGTCGAGCATGGCGTAGTTCAGATAAAACCGACGAGCCTCCGGTTCGTTTCGCAGCCGATCCATCAACCTCTCTCGCTCGGATTCTTCAAGGACATTGTCGACCAGTCCGGACAACAAGGCTTCCAGTTCAGGATCGGGTTGAGAATGCTTTTTCATGTCCTCAGGCAAATGTTGGGTCCTCCTCTTCCAAGGTCTTCTCAATGCAAATCATGAGCGATCGGCGAATCCGGCGGAGTGCTTCTGACACCGCCTTGGGGGAACGCCCCTGTTGCGCTGCCATGTGGTTGACACTTCCTCCTGGTTCGTAGCGCTCGGCAATCAGGCGCCGCTGATCATCTTTCAACTTCTTCAGGCAGTGACCGAGGGCGACTCGACGTGGATCGTGATCCGAATCAAGAATTTCAGAAGCGTCATCTGCCATTAACTCGACCAGCTCGTCATCAAAGTGAAGCTTCGAACGCTGCTGCTTCTTGCGATAAGCCATCACCTGAAAACGTGCGATGGTAAAGGCCCAGGCGTCGAAGCTGGTTCCCATCTCAAAGTCCCGCCATTTGCGCCACATCACCATGTTCGTTTCCTGGAGCAGGTCATCAGCATCACTGGAATGGCGAACGAGAGAAAGAATGAAAGCGAACAGCTTCCGCTGGCTTGAAGTAAGCAGGCGGATGAACTCGGCAGGTACGCCGTCGTTGGGCGGATCGCTTGGCATCATCTATCCATAGCCGAACTCCTCCGCTTCCCACGCAAAAATTCAGGATTCCACCGTGGGATCAAAGCGCCGGTAGCTATCAAGCTACCACATGGCTCCGATCCCCGTCCGCATTTCCCTCCTCACTTTGGCTTTGTTTGCCTCCGTGCCGATCTCAGCGGCGGAGTCGAACGAGATCTTTTTCGAAACCAAAGTTCGCCCTCTTCTCGCCAAGCATTGTTACAGCTGTCACTCCAGGGAGGAAAAGGTCAAAGGCGAGCTTTTGCTGGACAGCCGCAACGGGTGGCAACTTGGCGGCACATTGGGATCGGCGATCGTTCCCGGAGTGCCGGATCAGTCTCCGGTGATCGAAGCGGTTCGCTACCAAAATGCCGATCTGGAGATGCCGCCCATGGGAAAGCTTCCCGAACAAGACATCGCGATCCTCGAAGAATGGGTAAGCCGGGGAGCGTTCGATCCGCGGGTTGACGAAAGCGTTGGCAAGGATCGCAAAGAGATCGACATGGCGGCTGGGCGCAAGTTCTGGTCTTTCCAACCCTTGCAAAAACCGCAGGTCCCGGGCTCACCCCAAACCGACTGGCCGCGCAACAGCGTGGATCACTTTATCCTTGCAAAACTGCACCAGGCCGGGCGATCGCCAACCAGAGACGCCGATCCCGCCATTCTTCTGCGACGTCTGTCATATGACCTCATTGGGCTGCCTCCAACTACGAAGCTGGTCGAGCAATTCACGGTTGCCTTCACCAACGATCCTGACGCTGCCATCAGAGGAGCCGTTGATGCGCTCCTCGCCGATCCCGGATTCGGCGAAAAATGGGCACGCCACTGGCTTGACCTGGCTCGTTATGCCGATTCCAACGGGTCCAGTTTCAACGTCGTGATGCGATCCGTTTGGCGCTATCGCAACTGGGTCATCGATTCCTTCAATAACAACCGCCCGATTGATGAATTTATCCGCATGCAGATTGCAGGTGATCTCCTTGATTGGGAAACCCAAGAACAGCGCGACGAAAACTTCATCGCCACGGCTTACCTCATGATGGGCAGCAAGGTCCTGGGCCTGTTCGACAAAAACCAATTGCAGATGGATGTCGTCGACGAACAAATCGATTTGATAGGACGCTCGCTTCTTGGGCTGACTCTCGGTTGTGCACGTTGTCACGATCACAAGTTCGATCCAGTACCTACCGCCGACTACTACGCACTCGCTGGAATCTTCACGAGCACACAAACGCTGAACGGACGCATCAAGAGCCCTCTCGATGATGAGTCGGCTTTAACTCGTCGCGGTCTGGGCCCTAACGGTGATGAAAGGCTCCA
>JBCDHN010000824.1:0-2109 GCA_038749915.1 Verrucomicrobiota bacterium
GCGGTCGTCCTGCTCCCGTTGTTGATGATGGCCCATTTTTGGATTCCGAAATGGGAACTCCCGATTGCCCCAGCGCCTCAACCACCACTGCCAACACTTACCGAACTGGATTGGACGGGCCTGGCGAGCACCACCGAAGGCGCATTCTCGCCTCCTGCCAACGTCACTTCCATCAATTGGTCGATCCTCTGCCTGTCCCTCTGGGTCGCCGGAATGGCCATCGCCTTCTCCCGTGAAATTTGGCGCTTGAGCCGGATCCGCCGGGCAGTTCAATCAGGTCGTCCTCCATCTCCCAGGCTCAACTCTCTATGGCGGCAGATAGAGTCGGAGTTCAGCGTCACGGGTATCTCTGTGAAGATTGTCTCCGAGGATCAATCACCTTTTGTCGCACCCGGAATCCGCAGAATCGTCGCCGTTCCCCAAACCTTCGAGTCAGACCCACAAAACGACCTGGAAGCGACAACTCACGCGCTTCGCCACGAAGCTGCCCATCTCCAATCCGGTGACGGAATTTGGATCCCCATGGTGCGAGCCGTAGCCTGTGTCCTTTGGTTTCACCCCTTGGTGTGGTGGCTTGCAGCGGCACACTTGCGTGCATGTGAGGAAGCCTGCGACGCGGCCGCCGCCCGCAAAGGTGGTATCGAAAACTACCGGCGGGCACTGGCACAAATGGCCCTCGATCTCGTGCCCGTTTCCGAGCCCGCAGCTGCCAGCTTTCTTCGTGCACCTTCGGTGATGGTGCGACTGCGCCGGGTCGTAGGCAACGGCAAACTGAATCCACCTCGCTGGTGGGTTGCCCTTCCTGTTCTAACCCTGCTTTGTCTACTCAGCGGAGGAATTGGCCTCCTCCAGGTAACAGCTGAGGAAACCGGGAAGGAATCAACTATGGAGAAGCTGAAACTGATTCAGATTCCCAAGCTGGAGTTCATCGATACACCGTTGACGGATGCAATTTCCTATCTCGCACACATCAGTGGGGAGTTGGACGAAACGGAAACTGATCCAGCCAGGAAGGGCCTCAACTTTATCGTGAACCTCGACTCTCCTTCGACAACGGTAACGTTGAAACTTAGCAATATTTCCCTCGAATACGCTCTCCGATACACGGTCAATCTGGGAGGCGCGACCTACCGGATTGATCCCAATGCCATCGTTATCGAATCCGCGAACGACGCTCTGGCCACATCGCAACTCCCCTTCGACAATCCACGGCTTCAGGAGAAAGCAGCGCGGATCATCCTCCCCAAGGTTGAATTTCAGGACACCCCTTTCCAGGATGCTCTTGAATTTCTCCGAGCCCGCAGTCGGGAACTGGACGACTCGGAGCAAGACCCAACCAAGAAGGGCGTCAACATTCTCCTTCAGGCCAAACAAGCTGCAGACACCAGAATCTCACTGCGTCTCAGCAATGTCCCACTATCCGAGGCCCTTCGCTACTGCACGCAACTCGCCCAACTTCGTATCCAATATGACGAAGCCGCCATCATCATCCTTCCCCCCGCTGATGACAGAATTCTGTTGATCCGAACCTATGAAGTTCCCGATTGGTTTCTCGATGAGGAACACGGCAAACGCGAAGGTCTAACCAACCTCAATGCGAATGAATGGCTCACCAAAAACGGCATCACAAGGCCCGACGGATCCAGCTCGATTCACAATCCTACCAATCACCAACTGATCGTCCGCACGACCGAAAAACAGCACGAATTGATCGCAAGGTTGGTGCGGAATCTCGAAACCGTTCGTGAAGTAGCCGAGGCGATGCAAGCTGAAACGAAGTTGGTCCAGGACAAACTCAAACTCATCATGGTTCCGATGCTGGACTTTCGCGACACACCACTCCTGGATGCCCTTGAGTTCTTGCGCATGAAAAGCGTCGAGCTCGACGATCAAGAACCTGATCCCGCAAAGAAAGGAATTAACATCATTGTCCGCGCCAACGCAGGAAATCCCTCACCAACCATCACACTCAGGCTCTCCAATGTCCCACTCATTGCTGCCTTGAATTACACGGCGGAACTTTCGGGGATGAAAGTCGAAGTTCAGCCTCACGCCGTTCTCATCGTGCCAGCCAATTGAAGTCCGCATGGCAACTTTCTGCTTTTTGGA
>JBCDHN010000825.1:0-2108 GCA_038749915.1 Verrucomicrobiota bacterium
CACCGTTGTTCGCTTTGGTGACAAGTTCGCCGACTTCGTTGGCGACTTCGGTCAAACCTTTGAGTCGGAGCTCGTTCAAGCTCAGCTGGGTTCTCGATTGCGTTTGAATCATGCTTTGCTTGATCTCATCCGCCTTTTTCTGGAGGTCGAGAAGCATTTTGAAGGCGTCTTCAGTGATTTTCCCGTCCGGTCCTTTTTGATTCTGGAGGTCAGCGGCGGTGGTTCTCAAGTTCTCCAGTTCCTTTTGTTTGGCGGCGATGACGCTGGCTGCGTTTTCCCCTTCCTTCTTCAATGAGGCCTCCAATTCCTTCGCCTTTGGATGGGCGAGAATGGCCTTCTTGAAATCGACAACGGCGACTTTGAAATTCTGAGCGCTTGCTTGGCCGATGGTTGCGAGAAGGAGAACCGATGAAAAGAGTGGTAGGAGCTTCATGAAGGGTTACCTGATCACTTAAATGGGGGTGCGGTCAAGTGTTCGTGAAAAACGTTGACGGTAACTCGGCGCTGTTGTTTCGTCAGCGCTCTCCTCCGGGACGGAAATTTCATGAAAAGCGCATTAATCACTGGGATTACGGGTCAAGATGGCTCCTACCTGGCCGAGCTGTTGCTCGAGAAGGGGTATGAAGTACATGGTATTATTCGCCGAAGCTCCTCCTTCAATACCGAGCGAATCGATCATATCTATCAGGATCCGCACACCGCTGATCCGCGCCTGACGCTGCATTATGGAGATCTCAGCGATAGTTCCGCTCTGGCAAAGTTGCTCTACAATCTGCAGCCTGATGAGATTTACAATCTCGGAGCGCAAAGCCACGTTCGAGTATCGTTTGATGTTCCGGAATCGACTGGAGATATCGTGGGGCTGGGTTCATTGCGGATTTTGGAGGCCATTCGTGAGGTGGGCCTCGTTGAGAAGGTTCGCTATTATCAGGCCTCTTCCTCCGAGATGTTTGGGAAGGTTCAGGAAGTGCCTCAAGTGGAAACAACGCCATTCTGGCCACGTTCGCCCTATGGTTGCGCCAAGGTGTATGCCTACTGGCTTACGGTGAACTATCGGGAAAGCTACAATCTTCACGCCAGCAACGGGATTCTCTTCAACCACGAGTCACCGCGTCGTGGGGAAACCTTTGTGACGCGGAAAATCAGTCGTGCGGCGGCCCGGATCAAGGTTGGCCTTCAGGATGATCTGTATCTTGGGAATCTCGATGCAAAGCGGGACTGGGGCTACGCCAAGGAGTACGTTGAAATGATGTGGATGATGCTTCAGCAGGAGAAGCCGGATGATTATGTGGTCGCCACGGGCGAAACGCATTCGGTCCAGGAATTCTGCGAAGAAGCCTTTGGGCATTTGGATATGGACTACAAAGAGTTTGTGAAACTGGACGAACGCTACCTGCGACCTGCCGAAGTCGAATTGCTGGTTGGTGATCCGGCCAAGGCCAAAAAGCAGCTTGGTTGGGAGCCGAAGGTGAAATTCAAGGAGCTGGTGCAGATCATGGTTGATTCCGATCTTCAACTGGCACGAGAAGAAAAAGCTTACGAAGACGCCAAGGCCGGGATCGCGTAGACGGCATTTCCTGCTAATTCTGCCAGAGCGATGGAACTTCCTCCCCAGCCAATCTACATCGCCGGCCATACCGGAATGGTGGGTGGAGCCTTGGTGAAGGCATTGGAGGCGAGTGGAGCTTCGTCAATCGTGACGGCCACCCGGAAGGAAGTCGATCTCACTGAACAAGCCGGAGTTCGTGAATATCTGGGCCGGATCAATCCGAGAACCGTGGTTATCGCTGCCGCTCGCGTGGGGGGAATCCATGCGAACAATACCTACCCGGCAGACTTCATTTACCAAAACCTCGCCATCGCGAGCAATCTGGTTCATGAGAGCTTTCAGGTCGGTGTGGAACGCGTCCTGTTCCTGGGCAGTTCCTGCATTTATCCCAAAATGGCAGCGCAACCTCTGCGAGAGGATGCGTTGCTCACCGGACCATTGGAGCCCACCAACGAGGCTTATGCGATTGCCAAAATTGCCGGTTTGAAGCTCTGCGAGTTCTATCGCCGCCAGCATGGTGTCTTGTTCCACTCCGCCATGCCAACCAATCTTTACGGTC
>JBCDHN010000826.1:0-2071 GCA_038749915.1 Verrucomicrobiota bacterium
CGGCCATTCAAGGCTTTCCTCGTCGCCAACCTGGCCGGAAAACGGTTTGTCGAATACGAGTTTCCTCCGCGCGAGCCGAAAGCGAAAAAGACGGCAACGAAGAAAAAGAGCGCCAAAAAGGCAGCCAAAAAGAAGACGGCTTCCAAGTAGGAAGCATCCAGCCATTGCGCAAGTCGCCAATCTCTGGTGAACTCAAGGCATGAAACGCCTCTGTGCCGTCTTCATCGCCCTGAGTTTCTCGCCTTGGCTGGAAGCCGAGGAGGCGCCTTGGCCCATTTTGCATGCGGCGCCCAACGCGGAGCCACTGCCCGACACATCCTTACTCGACTGGAAGGGCGATTTGGCGGAACGAATGGTCGAGGGAGTGGATCAATTTCTTGATGCGCAGATCGCTGCTGCTCTTTCATCTGCGAAAGCTTCGGGCTCCAAATCAAGGGACAAACTCGAGCAGATGCTGGGTCTGCAACTCGATTCGCGGCCAGCTTCCAATGCCTTTGAGTATGCAGACTGGTCGCCGGATCCCCGCGCTGAATCACCTGAGTTTGTCGTGCGTCAGGTGCGGTGGAAAGCGTTTCGGAACGTTCACGGCATGGGGCTTCTGATAGAGCCAAAGGACGCCGTGCCGATTGCCGATATCATCGCCCTCCCGGACGCCGACCACCTTCCGGAAGACCTTTGCGCACTTCCTCCCTACCCTTTGCCGCAAACCACCCCTTTCGCCCTCAACCTTGCGCGTTCGGGGTGCCGCGTTCTCGTCCCACTGCTGATCAATCGCGAGGAGCACGAGTTTTTGATGCCAAATCGCGAATGGTTGCATCGCCCAGCCTATGAATTGGGTCGGACATTGGCTGGCTACGAAGTTCAGAAGGTTCTTGCAGCCGTTGATTGCCTCCTCACCATGCCGAGAACGACTTCTCGCAAGCTTGGAGTGGTGGGTTGGGGAGAAGGCGGGAGACTGGCGCTTTATGCTGCAGCTGTCGATTCGCGAATCGACGGGGCGGTGGTGAGCGGCTACCTGGCGCCACGCGGAGAGGTCTGGAATGAGCCGGCCGATCGGACCTTGTTCGGACTGTTGCACGACCATTCCGATTGGCAGATTGCGTCGCTGATCGCTCCCAGAACGCTGATTGTTGAAGCTGCTCACTATCCGGATTTCGTCTTTCGCCCTGACGAACTGGGAAATCCGGAACGACTGCGGAAACGAGCCGGGAAGCGGGGAAAACCCGGCAGGTTGATATCGGCAACCCCCGATCAAGTCCGGCGAGAGTTCAACAACCTGGATCCCTGGGAGGGATTTCAAATCACGACTCCGGAAGTTGCCATCGCCGACGAAAGCTGGCAGGCCCTACTTCGGCAGTTTGACTTGGAACCGCCTCTCGAACTCGAGATCCTGGAGTCGCCGGAAGACGTCTACGACGTTGCCGTTGCCTCCTTTCCCCACACCGACTTCATCGCAGAGCGCCATCAATCCCAACTAGCTGAAATCGAGGCTCACAATCAGTGGGCATTGGTTGATGCGGATCGATTGCGAGCCAATCTCACCAGCAGCCTGGACGTCTCGGACCTGAGTTCCTACCGGCAAAGCGCTGGCCAATTGCGCGCCCAATTCAGTCGCGACGTCATCGGTGAGTTTGATGCTCTTTCGACTCTCCCGGTTCCGAATGCCCGTTCAAGGAGTTATCAGATTGGCGAGAAGACGATCAGCTTCGAAGTCGTCTTGGAGGTTGGTCCGGAAGTCTTTTCCTACGGAATTCTGACGCTCCCCAAGGATCTCGACCTGGAAGGCACTGTGAAGTATCCGGTCGTGGTTTGCCAACATGGCTTGGAAGGTCGCCCGCAGGATGTGATCGGCGAATCAAAATACAAAGCCTACAAAGCGTTTGCCACCCGGCTTGCAGAGCGCGGTTACGTCACATTCGCCCCTCAAAACATCTACATCGGCTTTGATCATTTTCGGCTGCTTCAGTTCAAAGCGAATGCCCTGGGCTGCACCTTGTTTTCCATCATGATTCCGCAACATCGCCAGATCACCAATTGGTTGGCTGGCCTGCCGTCCACTTTATCACCAAAA
>JBCDHN010000827.1:0-2069 GCA_038749915.1 Verrucomicrobiota bacterium
AGTAATTTGCAATAACAAAACATCTGCGATAAAAGTTTACGGTGCAAGCTTCCTTGGGCCACCCGCTTTCCCAACTGTTCCGTGATCTCGCTTCCGGGATGCATCAACAGATGTTCTTCTGGGGGCGCGACGCGATCCATCCATCAGGGAATCTCTTCGTTCAGGCAGGGTTTGAAAAGCGTCCCTCGGAGGGGCTTCAGGGGACTTCCTGTTACCGTTTGCCGTGGCAGGACGGACACATCGAATTGCACGGTTCTCATGCTGGTTGGCTGAATGGGGGAGGAGGCATGTTTTTCGTTCGGCCACTCAGCCGGTGTGTGCGTTGGTTCGATGCTTCACCTCCCATCCCCGGAGAGTGGCCTCGCGAGCGGTATTCGCGAAAGATCAACGACGAGCTTTACGAGGCGGCCTGGCCCTTTCTCGATTGGTTGCTTGCCCATGAGGCGGAAGTTTTACGCCTTTCTGGGACCGCTTACCGTGAAGATTGCCATCAAAAATACAAGAAGCTTCCGCGGGCGCGAGCGTGGTTGCAACCGGAGTTGGCCAAGCGTTGGATCGCCGGGTTGCGCGACAATCCGGAGAAGCTCCCGCGCGCTCGACGTTTCGGTCAACCGGCATAAATGATGAATTCGACGTATGAGAGTTACGCTCAATGGCGTTCCATGATGACGGAGACTGCCGGTCTCAGGCTCGATCCTTCCTACTGCCGGGAGCGCATTGAGGCACTCTCCGACGAGAAAGACCCTTCAACGAAAGCCTTCGTCAAAACGTATGGTGTAAGCCATCGTGATCAGATCGTGCGGTGGTTTCAACAAGTCATCGAAGAATCATGAGTTCGTCATTGCTCGCCACTCCTGCACCTCCGCCTCTGGTTGCCATGCGACCAATGGTGCTTCTTAGCGGATTTCTTGGCGCGGGAAAAACGACGTTCTTACGGCATTGCTTGACGGAGTTGGCAGATCGCCAGCTTCTGGCTGACGTAATTCTAAATGATCGTGAAA
Source organism: Verrucomicrobiota bacterium (assembly GCA_038749915.1). Taxonomy (GTDB): domain Bacteria; phylum Verrucomicrobiota; class Verrucomicrobiia; order Verrucomicrobiales; family DEV007; genus JBCDHN01. The sequence continues at coordinate 1,002 of JBCDHN010000827.1, forward strand.
ATCCCGAACTCGATTGCGAGACGTTGCGTGAGCGAGCGGCATCGGTCGCCGCATTGGCTGGTTCCTGTGTGTGCTGTGACGGGATGCAGGAACTGGCGGAATTGGCCATGGCGGCCTCAAAGTCTGATCAAGATGTCCTCTTCGTTGAATTGAATGGCACCGCCGATCCTATCCCACTTCTTGAAGCCTTTACTCTCATGGAGTCGCGTTTTTTAATGCGACCGCGGTGGCAGGTTGGTGTCATTGATGTTCGCCATTTTGGAAATCGTGGGGCCTTCAGCGATCTTGAAATCCTGCAGGTGGAAACGGCCAGTCATCTTTGTTTCAGCCACAAGGACGAGATTGACGCGGCGGAACTCAATGGAATTCGTGAACGGGTCCGTGCGATCAATCCGAGAGCAAGTGAAACGGACGTCGCGGGCCTGACAGAGCAACTAGGTCATGCTATTGCCCGAAATCAGAAGCTGGCCTTTGGCAGCGTTGGCGAGTCGACGAAATCCGGTTCGCTTCCATTACCCGGACCACTTGATCCCCGACATCGACTCGCCCACGAGTTCACGGGCTGCCAGATCCTGATTCCGGAACCTCAGCAACCTCGACGCCTTATTTCGTGGCTCGCTGATTTGCCCGATTCGGTCATCCGGGGCAAGGCCTTGACCCGGACGGTGGATGAGCCTGATTCTCGCCATCTCTTTGAACGTGTTGGGGGTGAAGTCTGCCCCGCCCCTATTCGTGTGCCGATCTCGAATCGAGTGCCCGCTTCCGTCATTTTGATTGGCGCCGATCTCGATCCGGGTTCTCTTCTTCAATCTGCCCGTCAACAACTGGGCGAAACTTGTGTCTTAGGATGAACCAAAGAGTACTTCAAACAGGTGTATTGATTGTCGGCGCGGGTCCGTCCGGTCTCGGCGTGTCAGCGGCGCTGCAGCGGGCAGGCGTCATCGACCAGATGGTCATCGATGCGCGGGAGATCGGCGCTTCCTTCAAGAACTGGCCGCGTGGAATGTCGCTGCTCACGCCGTCATTTCATTCGAATCCGTTTGGGTTGACCGATCTCAATGCGATCAG
>JBCDHN010000828.1:0-2067 GCA_038749915.1 Verrucomicrobiota bacterium
CATCGGGACATCGACCAATCTCATCGCGAGCGATATCGCCGTGAAGAACGGTCTGGAGCCATTCTCGATGTTTGAGGTTGGTAAACTAGGGATCATCTTCGTGGGCATCACCTTTGCCTATCTTGCCTTTGGCGGGCGGAAGCTCATTCCCTCACGCGATACCCTCGCTGCCATGATCGATAGCGACGGCGGACGGGAATACCTGACCCAGGCCTGGATCTCCGATGATTCGCCTTTTCTTGGCAAGATCTACTCCGACACCCCGCTCGCAAAACGTCGACGACTTCGCATCATCGAGGTCTCTCGCGATGGTGGACGCGTGCGCAAGCCGCTCAATGAAACCACCGTGGAGGCGGGAGACCGACTGCTGTTGAAGACGCGAGTTTCCGGAGTGATGGAAATGAACGAGACTGAAGGAGTCAGCTTCATTCCGGGAACCCAGATCGACAGCGATTCCCTTGGTCTTGAGCACATCAGGACCGAGTCAGCCGTGATGATGGAGGGAATTATCGGACCTGAGTCAAACTTGGTTGGAAAGACGCTGAAGGAATTGAACTTCCGCCAGCGTTATGGCGTGCTGATTGTTGCGGTGCACCGACGTGGTCGAAATTTGCGGAATCGATTGGAGCGGATCAAGCTTGAGTTTGGAGATACTCTGCTGCTGGAGGGGACGCAGGAGAAGATGAACGACCTCTTCATTGAAAAAGACTTCATCAACCTGAGCAAACCGATGGATCAGCCCTTCCGCACGACGAAGGCACCCATTGCGATTGGGGCGCTACTCGTGTTCATGATCGGTGGAGCCTTGGTTCCCTTTATGATTCCAATCCTCGCGCTCACGGCAGTTCTTGTCACTCTCGTGACAAAATGCATCGATACCCAAGATGCCTACGAAGCCGTTGAGTGGCGGGTCATCTTCATGATTTTTGGAATGCTAGGTCTAGGGTTGTGCCTTCAGGAAGTCCAAATCGCGGACATTCTCGCCGGCTACACGGTCGACACCTTTGGGAAAGCCGGGCCCTATGTGGTTCTTGGAGCGATGTATCTGCTCGCCGCCGTCCTGACGGAGTTGATCAGTAACAACGCTGTGGCGGCCCTGCTGACGCCCATCGCTATCGGTGTCGCTATCGCTCTGGGCGTTGATTCGCGCCCCTTCGTCATCGCCGTCATGTTCGCCTCGTCTGCCAGTTTCGTCACCCCGATTGGTTACCAGACAAATACCTATGTCTATGGAGCAGGGGGTTACAAATTCACTGACTTCTCACGCATCGGGTTGCCCCTTGCCATCATCCTTTGGCTCGTAGCAAGCTTCGCTATTCCGGTACTTTGGCCGTTTTAAAAATGGGTTCTTCGGTCAAATCTCTGACCTTGGCCGCAGTAGTGGGTCTCCTCGTGATTTCGACCATTGGCTGCGTGAGACAGAGGTCTTACGAGGCCATTCCAACCGGCGCTTATCATGGTAGCGTGGACCTTCGCTGGGTTGCTCCCGACAAGTTCCTCTACATCCCGAATGAGACGGATCCGTTCTATTTCCAGCGAGCGAACGGTGAGATCATCAAACCCGGGCTGATTTACACTGACGGTGGCACGATTCCTCGGGCTCTCTGGAGGCGGCCGGTGAATTCGCCCTGGGGCTATGCACCCGCCTATCTCATCCACGACTGGATTGTCGATCGCGAGGTGGAATCCCTGACTCGAGCTGAAATTCAAAGAGCCGACCAGATTCTTGCCGAGGGAATCAAAACGTTGATGGAAGCCGAGAACGACATCGATCCAGATCCTTCGGCTCTCCGCAGGGTCCAGCGAACTATCTCAAGTCGTGTCGCGAAAAGAAATGGAAAGGAGATTCCGTGGCACAATCACCTTCCCAGTCCTGAGGACGCGGTAGAGCGGAAGTCTGTGTTTTTACCGGAAGTGGAAGAGTAACTGAGACCCTCACCTAAAGAATGCAAAGAAAGCTCCTAATTGTTGGTGCCAGTCGAGGAATTGGAAAAGAGGTCGCTCAGTATTTTGACGGTCAGGGCGATGAAGTTTTCAGCGTGTCTCGGTCCCCATCCAAGGTCGGGA
>JBCDHN010000829.1:0-2056 GCA_038749915.1 Verrucomicrobiota bacterium
CACGGAATGCCATGTACTGCGGCTTGGGGGCCAGACTCGTGTAGTAAACCGGAAGATCGATCGCATTGGCACTCATCCATCGCTCAATCGTTTCGATATTCTCTTCGGTCTCACGACGAGCGGTTACGCAAATGACGCGATGCCCGATTGTCTTCGCAAGATCGATAAATTCGCCCCACAGGTGAGAGTCACGATCAAGCGTCCCGTCAAAATCAATTGCGATAATCATTCCACCACGTCCTCATCGACTTTGCCATCCAAATCGATAAAAGCCAAGCACAAAAGACGGAACCCATCAATCGTTCCCGGTTGGACTTCCATCATGTTTTTGATGATCTCAAGAAGCATTTCGGGAGATGCATCCTTGGTTTTCTCGTACATGAGCTTTCGAACGTCATTCACTCCACCACCTCCAAACACTCCATCAACCTTTCCCGCCAGTGTGCCTCCGCCGCGGCCTTGGCGGCTTCGAGGGACGGGGACTCTCCAAGGCACCCGTTCCAGTTATTGCCCCAATCGATTACATGTCGCTCGCAAACCCAGTAGCTCACGCTGACCCCCGGACTTGCCGACCAATACAAAACGTTCCCGCGCTTCTTTTCCCACACCAGCGGCTTGGGGACGTAGGCTTGGCGAGCCGTGATCGCTGTTCCGGCCGGCAATTCCATCTCATCGCCAAAGGGAAGCGTCTCACCTCTCCGATGCTCTTCCAAGGCTTCCTTCGCCATCTGCCGCCATGGTCCTTCCATCTCCGGCTCACTCATCGGCCTTGCCCTCCAGGTACTCAAGTTCCCAAGTTGGATGAAACGTTCCCGGCCATCTGTCGCCATCGAGCAGGATTCGCAGGTAGCCGTGCTTGGCAGACTTGATCGTTCCGAGCCTTGAGTCGCCCGATCCGGTGTATCGAACACGACCGCCGCGTTTGGCTGGGACTCCGTATGCACGTCGGATGTAGTTCATGCCTTGCCCTCTGCTCTGGCGAAATCCGAATCAACCTCTTTCAGCAAACGTTCGACATCACGTCGCAGCCTTCCGAACTCGGATAGGTCGCATGTGATGAGCGGGTTGGTCATTTGAAATAGCTCGCGAAGCTTCTCGAACAACTCTGGCGACTTAGCAATCAAACGGGCGTTGGCCCACGCTTCCGCTTTCGTCACCTCAGTGCAGTCGATTCGGCAAACATCCGCCTGCTCCATGCCAAGCTCATCAGAGTTGCCAACGCTGCTTGGATATCCTGCTAGCTCTGTGTGGTCTGCCCAGCAATAGACTTCCCACGGTCCTGGTGTGTGCTCACTCATCGGCCGACGCCTCCTGATGAAGCACGGCAATATCATCCTCACTTAGTCCACATGCCCTAGCTTTTGCCAGAACAGCTTCCCTTGCTTCTCGCCTCTCACGGTTAATCTTGTCGCTTTTTGACTCCAGATGTATTCGTCCGGGGACCAGCCAAAACCGGCCATGTTTCACAGAAGCTTCCTGAGTAACTTTGCAATTTGAACCCTGAACGTTCTTGCCCTTACCAAGTCGCACTGCAGTTTCTTTCGACTCGCAAACTGCGAGCGGAAATTCCCAGCCCCTACCTTCCGTCAGGTCTGTATTGGTCCATGCAACCCAAACCGGCTTTATCTCAAGTTCCATTTGTCTCCTCCCTTTGTCCCACCCGGCGCGGGTGGATGGTTAGTGTTGTTCACTTCCGTTGTCTCGCTGCTTTAACAATTGTCTCCGCTAGTCGGATGCACTGAAAAGCGTATGCAGTATCACGAGTGTCTCCATCGTGTTTGATGCGGCACTCTAAAAACCTTGCCGACAACTCAATTATCAAATTCTGCTCATCTGCATCCTTCTTCCGGCCCGCCTTCACATGGGCCATTAGGTCATTGGGCATTGGGGGCCTCCCGCTGCTCAATTGAATCTGACACCTTCGCCAATGCACTGGCGATTGCACGGGCGGCGTCAACGCTCAAGCCCTCAAGGGTTGAATGTGGCCTGTCGCTACCGTTGTCCTGACAGCCGATTCGCATGATTCCATCGTCATACTCTTCGACGAAGTACCAAA
>JBCDHN010000830.1:0-2050 GCA_038749915.1 Verrucomicrobiota bacterium
AGGTGGGCAAGAATGGTAAGCCGGGACCGATCACTTTACGGTGCATCGAAAAATTCCGACAACTCGCTAAAAACACCGGAACGCCAATTTACAATTAGTAAGGACAAGCTTAGGATATTCTCACCCACCGATCATGGAATGCGACGTCTGCCACAAAGATAATGCCACTGTGTTTTTGACGCAGGTTGTCGAGGGCCAGGTCCAGAAAGTCAACCTCTGTGATGAGTGTGCCGAAACCAAGGGGGTCACCGACCCACAGGGTTTCAATTTGGCCGAACTTTTGAAAGGCATGGGAGAAAAATCCACACAATCCAAATCGTCGAGAGGAACCATCTGTCCGGTCTGCGGATTTTCACAGGGTGATTTCAAAAAGACAGGTCGGATGGGCTGCAGTCATTGCTACATCATTTTCGAAGCCGGAGTGGAAGGCCTTCTCAACGCGATGCACAAGGGCACCAGCCACTTGGGCAAGATTCCAGGCCAGGCTCCTGAGGAGCGTGAGAACATCAATCAGATCGACATCCTTCAAAAGAAATTGGCGGATTCGATCGAGAACGAGAATTACGAGGAAGCGGCCATGATTCGCGACCAACTGCGTCAGTTGGAGAGCGAGAATGTGGCCTCCGAAGCCTGACTCCGCCCGTAACGAGAGCGCTTGGCGCAGTTCCTGCGATTTGAAATCGCAACGCGCCACTAATACGGAGTTTAGTGAATCCGAATTCCGGGATTACCGTAATTTCCAGAGCGTTCGCAGATGGTGATTTGCGGTGAAATTGGAAAACCCGCGATCTGCCAAGAATATGACGCTACGGACTAGCATTGACGCTAAACGCGTGTTTACTTTTAACCGTCGATAACCGATGAAATTTTCCACTTTGTTGCATAGTCCGGCGGATTGGACCGCTGAGACCGGCCCACACGGTGACATCGTCGTGACGAGTCGAATTCGACTGGCACGAAATGTGGATGGGGTGGCGTTTCCGGGATGGGCGAAAAAGCCGGTTCGCTCCGAGCTTTTGGAACAGATTCGGCCCAAGATCGAAAGTTTGCCGGAAATGGAGAACGCCTTTTCCGAAGAACTCAAGGATCTGACGGCCATTCAAAAGCAGGTTCTGGTCGAGCGGCATCTCATCAGCCGGGAACATGCGGCCAAAAGCGCGGGAAGTGCCTCCATCATGAACCGCCCGCAAACCATCAGCATCATGATCAACGAGGAGGATCACCTGAGGATGCAGGCGATTCTGCCGGGGCTGCAGCTGGGTAAGGCCTACGAGATGCTCAACAACGTCGACACGTTTCTGGAAGAGCAGATCAACTTCGCTTTTGACAAGCGCTGGGGATATCTCACCGCCTGCCCGACCAATTTGGGGACGGGGATGCGCGCCAGTGCGATGCTTCATCTTCCTGCGTTGGTGTTGAGCGAATCCATCAATCAGGTGATTCAGGCCGTGAACAAAATTGGTCTGGCCGTCCGGGGGCTCTATGGAGAGGGAACCGAAGCTCTTGCCAACCTCTTCCAGATTTCCAATCAATCGACATTGGGTGAAAGCGAAGCCGAAATTCTGGCAAAGTTGGAGAAGGTGATTCACCAGATCATCGATCACGAGGAAAATGCCCGCCAGAAGCTGATGGAGGACAAGCGAGAGGTCCTTCAGGATCAGATCGGGCGGGCCTATGCCATTTTGCGCTACGCTCACATCATCCCGTCCAAAGAAGCGCTCAACCTCCTTTCCATGCTGCGTTTGGGCATCGATCTCGATTTCTTTCCCGAAGAGGAGCAGCCGCTCGTGGACCTGCTTTTGATGGAAATTCAGCCCGCACATCTCCAAACCGAGGCCAAAAGTAAGCTCGGGGCGGAAGAACGGGACATGATGAGGGCCGAAATCATGCGCCGTAAGTTGAAATCTTTGCCCGCACCGAGTAATAATAGAAATTCTGGTCCCGATCCTACGTCCAATTGATCTGATTTGTCTTATCTCCCATGAACAACTTCACTCCCAGAGCCCAACAAGTTCTCGCCTTGGCCCGTAAAGAGGCGGATCGATTCAAC
>JBCDHN010000831.1:0-2045 GCA_038749915.1 Verrucomicrobiota bacterium
AAGATGGCAAAAAGGCCTTGGCCGAGCGCATTGTCTATGCCGCCATTGATCGCGTGAATAAAGGCACGGAAACGGTGGATCCGCTGGAAGCCGTCAATCGTGCGATCGAAAATGCGAAGCCCCGCGTTGAGGTGAAGAGCCGACGGGTTGGTGGTGCAACTTATCAAGTCCCCTTGGAAGTTTCGATCGATCGTCAAGAGTCTCTCGCCATGCGCTGGATCATCGCTGCCGCACGCAAACGCCGCGGAACCCCAATGCATGTTGCGCTCGCCAACGAAATTCGCGATGCTTCGGTCAATACCGGTGCCGTGATCCGGAAGCGCGATGAAACGCACAAGATGGCCCAGGCCAACCGCGCCTTTGCCCACTTCCGCTGGTAAACTTTCCTTTCCCTGAACCCCGTCACTTTCCCTCTGTTGAGCACTGTTGTCACAGCACCCCAGGCTGATAGCCCCAACCACCCTGATCGGAAGCATCCGATTGAGGAGGTTCGGAATATCGGGATTGCTGCGCACATCGACGCCGGGAAGACCACGTTGACGGAACGAATCCTGTTTTACACCGGGATGATCCACAAGATCGGCGAGGTGCACGATGGTGCAGCGACGACCGATTGGATGATCCAGGAACGCGAACGCGGGATCACGATCACCGCCGCGGCGGTAAGTTGTGAGTGGAAACAGCTGCCGCAGGATGGCGTCGTCAAACTCTGGGAGAACAAACCTTTCCAGGTCAACATTATTGACACTCCCGGCCACGTAGATTTCACGGCTGAAGTAGAGCGGTCATTGCGCGTTTTGGATGGTGCAGTGGCCGTTTTTTGTGGGGTCGCAGGAGTGCAGCCGCAAAGCGAAACGGTCTGGCGTCAGGCGGACCGTTACAGCGTCCCGCGAATCGCTTTCGTCAACAAGATGGATCGCGTCGGGGCGGACTTCGCCAATGTGGTTCAGGAGATTCGGGAGAAGCTCGGAGGAAACGCCTGTCCGATCCTGATTCCGATCGGTTCAGAAGAGGAGTTGAGAGGCCAATACGACGTCCTCAACAAAAAGGCGATTCTCTACACCGAAGACGATTTGCTCGGTTCGACGTTCAAGGTTGAGGAAATTCCGGCTCAGGAACTGTCGATCGTCGATGAAGCATTCGAAACGCTTCACAGCCAGCTGGTTGATCTGGATGAGGAAATCGGGATGAAGTATCTCGAGGAGGAAGAAATCACGGTGGAAGATCTGAAACAGGCCCTGCGCCGGCAGACCATCGCTGGAAAGATCGTTCCCGTGGTCGGAGGTTCGGCCTTCAAGAACAAAGGGGTGCAGGCGCTCCTCGATGCCGTGATCGATTACCTGCCGAATCCGCTCGACGTGCTTCCAGCGGAGGGGCACGAGCCCGGCAATTCGGAGAAAGTTGTCAAGACCAAGGCGAGCGACCACTCCAAAACCTGTTGCCTCGCGTTCAAAATCGCCAATGACCAGCATGTGAAGAAGCTGGTCTTTTTTCGGGTCTATTCCGGAGTCGTGCGTAAGGGAGACACGCTCTACAACCCTCGCACGGGCAAGCAAAGCCGCATTGGACGAATCATCAAGCTTCAGGCTAATGATCGCGCCGAAGTGGATGCGGTTTATGCCGGCGATATTGCGGCCTTTGCCGGTCTCAAGTTGACCGCGACCGGAGACACGCTCGCCGATCCAAAATTCAAGATTCAGCTGGAGCCGCCAACCTTTCCCGAGCCCGTTCTCTCCATGTCGATTGAGCCAAAGTCGACTGCGGATCAGGACAAGCTTTCGGACGTTCTTCAGCAGCTTTCCGAAGAGGATCCCACCTTCAAGGTGACCGTGAATGACGAAACCGGTCAGCGAATCATCGCCGGCATGGGTGAGCTTCATCTCGAGATTCTCTGCGATCGGATGAAGCGGGAATACAACGTCGGCACCAACGCCGGAAAGCCGAGAATCGCCTATCGCGAAACCGTTCGCACCGAAGGAAAGGGAGAAGGAAAGTTCATTCAGGAAGCTGGCGGACATGCTCATTACGGGCACGTTCAGGTTTCG
>JBCDHN010000832.1:0-2043 GCA_038749915.1 Verrucomicrobiota bacterium
GTGGAGCCACATCGAACAGGGTTAGAGAGGCTTTGATATCCAGCCAGGTATGCCGTTGGTAGTTGGCTTCGCCTGCCGGAATATCAATATCCTCCGTGCCCGCTACGATTCCCGTGCAGAGATACTTCACAGGTTTGTCCGAGAAGTAGAGGGCGACTTCGCTTTGGTCGAAGACTTTGCGACCGCTGGGATGATAGTGGACTTCCAGTACGATATCTCCGTTGGCGGGAAACGGCAGGGCCATGTCATCGGGCAATTGATAGGGTTGCTGACCCGGGGCCCAACCGCCAATGGGCTCAAGAACTTCGAATCCCCAAACATCGGTCAGCTTGGATCGAGCTTCTTTGGAGAATGCATTGTAACCCGGCAAGCCATCATCACTCTTCAACTTGCGCGCCTTGCCGGTCGAATCCCGGTGAAAGATAACGTGGTGGACGACTTCGGGTTCTCCCGGCCGGAAATCCATCGCCACCAGTTCCTTGTCCTCGGGAACTCCGGTGGGGAGGACGAAGTGCCTGAGAATGTCGTCGCCATTGGCATAAACCTCGAAGGGTTCAGGCAACTTCAGCACCAGATCCGGTTTGCCGAGAGGCCACTCATCCGCGGGTGGGAACTTCGGAAGAGGAAACGCAGATTCCGCGTTCCCTTCCGGTGCTTTCGACTGCGCCCAGGCATCCAGCGCCTCGATCTGTCGATTGCTCAAGGCACGCTGATCGACAAACCGGTTGAAGTGCGGTTCCGCCAGCCAAGGAGGCATCAACTCGTCCTCACAAACCCACGCGATCATTTTTGCTTTCCTGCGGGTGAGGTCATAGTTTGTCAACTCGAAGGGCGCGGCTTGGCCTTCGCGGTGGCAATTCACGCAGTTTGCATGGACGATCGGTGCCACGTGTTGATGATAGGTGAGCGTTTCGGGCAGCTCGATGTCATCCCAAGCCTCAAAGATGCAGCCGACTGGCTCCGTTTTGGCGATCTCCGGTTCCTCCCCCCGCCCTGCTGCTTCCATGGCATCCTGCAGATAGTTGGCGCTCGCCTGCTTGCGAGGGCGACCGGGAGAGGCGAACCGATCATCGATCGCACCCCGGTAAACGACTTCGTCCGCTCCGCTGATGACAAAGGCTTCCGGCACGATTTCCGGTTTGAGCCGTAAGGCTAAATCTCCGATCGAATCCAACACGATGGGAAAACTCACCTCAAACTCGGATTGAAACGCAACCGCAGCCGCACGGTCTACCCCTGGATCCGAGATAATCCCAAACAGTTTCACGGTTTGATCTTCTCCCGCCAACTGGTTCAACGCTTCAATGCTGCGTCGGCTAATCGGGCAATCCGGTCCCAAAAAGACCATGGCAACCGCGGTCGGCGGGCGTCCGGCCCCGAGAATATGAAGATTTCCGTCAAGGTCGATCAGGCGAGTCGAAATGATCTCCGCGCCAGACGCTGAGACCTCAAGCTCTTTTGCTCTAAGCTGCGATTCACTTGAATCCGTGGATTCAGAGGTCAGGACAAACGCCAAGCAAACCGCAAGAGCCGCGCCAAAAACCAACCAAAGACGTCGCCTGGTATCGAGTAAAGGGTTATTCGTTTTCATTGATTGTCGTATTCGACAATAAACTCCCATGCGCAATTCAACCTCGCAAGAGAAAATTGTCGAGATCGACAATTAACACCTTTTCTGTCGATTGAGCGCTTCGCAGATTGGAAGCTTTACCCAACCACAATGGCGCCCTAGAACAGGGATCTCCTCGTTCCGCCAAAGAGGCACGTGACTAAATAGATCCAAAAAAATTGTGTCAGTTCTCGCTTCGGAGACAGCCTTGAGAAACCCAACCGTATGTCTGCTCTTTTTCGTAATCTCATCCTCGGCTGGATCTCCATTGCCACATCATTGCAAGCTGCTGATGAGGATCATCATGCGGTGCTGCAAAACTTTTTCGAAGCACACTGCGTCAAATGTCATGGCCCTGACAAAGCCAAGAGCGGCGTTCGGCTCGACGAGCTGCCGATGCACATTGACGACGACTATGCTGCCGAAGAATGGCA
>JBCDHN010000833.1:0-2031 GCA_038749915.1 Verrucomicrobiota bacterium
ACGTGGCCGTTGAGGTCGATGTCGTCCGGACGAACCTGCAGCTCGGTTTCGAAGGTGGAAAAAGTGGTTTCTTCGCTCACGTGGGCACTTTAGTCTGCCCTTCCATCATGCCCACCAAAATCCTCAGCCTATGGTCCGGCCCCCGCAACGTTTCGACAGCGTTGATGTATTCCTTCGCCGAGCGTGAGGATACCACGGTGATTGATGAACCGCTTTACGGGCACTATCTTAGCCTGACGCATGCACCTCAGCCGCATTGGGAGGAGTTGATGGAGCAATTGGAGACGGATGGGGAAACGGTGGTGCGTGAGGTGATTCTGAAACCGCCGGATGTTCCGCTCTTTTTCATCAAGAACATGGCGCATCATCTGATTGATCTCGATGCCAGGTTTTTGGATGAGTTGACCAATGTATTTCTGATTCGTGACCCTGAGCAGATGTTGCCTTCGCTTGTGAATCAAATCGCTGAACCGACCCCCCGTGATGTCGCGCTGGAACAACAGGCGCAGTTGTTTCGTGATCTCACGGAGCGGGGAAGCGAGCCTCTGGTGATCGACAGCAAGGCGCTGCTGCTCGATCCCGAGAAGGTGCTTCGGCGGCTTTGCGAGCGCGTCGAAATCCCTTTTGATCCCGCGATGTTAAGCTGGGAACCGGGACCGCGTCCGGAAGATGGGCCGTGGGCGCCTTACTGGTATCACAATCTCCACAAGTCGACTGGGTTTGCGCCTTACGCGGAGAAAACGAATCCTTTTCCGGAGGCATTGGTTCCCTTGTTGGAGGCTTCGCGACCGCACTATGAGTTTCTTCTGGAGCGGGCGCTCTAAACCATGAAGGGCACGAAGAACACGAAGAATTCTGAGTCTTCGTAGGTTCTCCAATCCACGGCTTCATGAACTTCATGCTCTTCATGGTAAGGTGCTTTCCGAATCTATCGTTGATTCCAAGCCACGCAGTCGGCGTATTTGACGAGCGATCCGCCGAAAAGATCGAGGGCACTTCCGATCGTCAGATCGACATTGCCGTTGCTGAGGTTCTCGACGCGTTGAAGGTCTTCGAAAGCGTTGGCACCGCCGGCATAGGTCATCGGGATTCCGCCCCAGCGACCTAAGACTCCAACGAGATCTTCGTCGATGCCCTCACATTTGCCTTCGACGTCAGCCGCGTGAACCAACAGTTCGGCGCAATGCTCCGCAACATCATCGAGCGCACCCGGTTCGATCGGGAATTTGGTAAGGGTTTGCCAACGATCGGTCGCGACAACCCACCCTTCGTCCTTTCGGCGACAACTGAGATCGACGACAAGTCGTTCCTGTCCCAGTTGACGAGCGAGATCGCGGAGGCGTGTGACTTTGAAGCGCTCTTCCTGAAACAGGAAGGATGTGACGATCACGTGGCTTGCTCCGGCTTCGAGCCAGGCTTCTGCGTTGGAATCCCGAATCCCACCTCCGATTTGCAAACCACCCGGGTAAGCCGCCAATGCTTCCTTCGCGGCATCCTCATTTGCGGGACCGAGCTTGATGACGTGGCCGCCTTCCAGTCCATCGGTGCGATATCGCTCGGCAAAAAACTCAGGCGGCTCCTCGCTCTCGAAATTCGTCCGCAACGCATTGGCATCCTCGCTCAACGTCCCGCCGACGATTTGTTTCACGCGGCCTTCGTGGAGGTCGATGCAGGGGCGGAACTTGGTCATGGGTAACTTTTGATCTACGAACTGCTCGCTGCTGCTATTGTGAAAGTGTCACCTTGCAAACCACGTTCACGGTATCCTTGACTTTCACGGTGCCGAGAAGTGCGCGCGGTGCTTTGAGGCCAAGGTCTTCAAGAGAAAGCGTGAGAGCAAGATCAAAACTTCCGCCCTTAGGGGTGGTGACAAAGTTTCGAGTTTGGCCGGTAACGGTTTTTCTAAGCCCCGCGATGGTAAAGGTAACGGGAAGCTTGCCCGTTTTGCCCGGTCCCGGGTAGGCGTTCTTGAGTGAGGCATCGCGTACTCGGATCTGAAGGTGGGGGAATTTGTCGGATTGAAACATTTTC
>JBCDHN010000834.1:0-2030 GCA_038749915.1 Verrucomicrobiota bacterium
AGCGCTTCAATTTTTCCACCGCCCATTGAGCATTCAACTCATCGCTGGTCAGGTCCCGGTCGTCATCCGACTCATAGCGAAGCGTGCGTCGCGTGCCCCAGTTTCCCGTTTTCCAGATCAAGTTTTCTTCAGGGGCAAGTTTGCGGAGTGGGCCAAAGGAACCATCAACCGCGTCGAAGTCGTCGCGGTAGGGAGAGGGAACGTCCGGGTGCGGAATGTTGTCTTTCCCGTCGGCTGAGGAAAATGGTCCGTAGTCAGTAGGATGCCCATACTCGTCCCATTCCGTTTGGTCCCGATTGTGCATCACCTTGCCGGTTCCCAAAGCGTGATATCCGTGCGCGCTGAAATGAGCCATGATCGTGCGGGAATTCTTCAACACCTCGTTGTCATCCCAGTTCTCGAAGCCGAAGACCTGAGAGGTGTGCGGATAAAGCCCCGTGGCGAAACTGGCCCGCGAAGGATTGCAGATCGGAATATTGCAATGAGCCTCGGTGAAGGAGACTCCACTTTGCATCAGACGCCTCAGGTTGGGGGTGGCAGCTTGTGGATGCCCACCGAGGGTTTCCACGTAGTCGTTCAAGTCGTCACAAATGATGAGAAGGACGTTGGGCTTGCGATCGCTGGCCGACAGACTGGCGAGGGACGCGAATGTCAGGAAAACCAGGAAAACCAGGAAGAGCGGGGTCGAGAGGGCTTTGATGGCGTCCATACAGCCGCTTTACTGCTTCTGAAGAAAAATTCTAACGGGAAAAGGTTTGGAGACAGGAAAACCGACTTCAACACCGGAGACTGGAGATTGATTTCGTGTGATCCCAGTTTCAGATTCGGTCGCTATTCAACGAACCCCGCAATTCATGACCACCCGAAAATTCCTTGTCCTTGTTTCCCTTTTCTTGGGAACTGCGTTCGCGGAACGCCCCAACATCCTGCTCATTCTTTCGGATGATCATAGTTTGCCTCATGTTGGAACCTATAGCGGTGGAAACTGTGCGCAGTTCGGTCTGACACCCAATCTCGACGAGCTGTCTCGGCAGGGGATGCTGTTTCATCGGGCCTACACCTCTGCGCCCCAATGTGCTCCATCCCGAGCGGCAATTTTTAGCGGGCGTTCTCCGATCGGGATTGCCGCAACGCGATTTGCCCAACCGGCACGGCCGGGAACGCCTCTCTTCACCGATCTTCTTCGCGAAAGCGGTTATTGGGTGGGCATCGACGGTCGCCATCAACACTTGGAAGGCAGAAGCCGCGAACTTCCGCACGTCAATCAAACGTTGATCGAATTGGGGATCAAGGGGCCTGAATTCGAAGATCGGTTTGATCATTTTGTGCCCTCGTGGAGCACGAAGAAGGAGCCCGAGAAAGCAGGCGAATACATTGGAGAGATTCTCGACTCGGTTCCGGAAGGAAAGCCATGGTTTTTGTATTTCGGATTCAATCAACCCCATCGGAAATGGGGTGAAGACCATGACGGAATTGACCCTGCCAAACTCATCCTTCCACCGGACTGGCCCGATCTGCCGGAGGTTCGCCTCGACTATGCGCGCTACCTTTCGGATGTTCGTGACCTGGATCGGGGGATGGGCTCTGTCCTCGAGATGCTGAACAACCGTGATCTCAAAGAAAACACGATGGTCATCTTCATGGGTGACAACGGCGAAGCGCTTTTGCGTGGCAAGGGAACGCTCCATACTCGTGGGACACATGTGCCCTTGATTGTGCGCTGGCATGGAAAAACTCCTCCCAGCTCGCATAGCCCCCATTTGATCAGCGGAATCGATTTGGCGCCGACAATTCTGGATGCTGCCGAGGCCGAACCCGTGGAAGGAATGAACGGTCGGAGTTTTCTCAATGTGTTGCTGGGCAAAAGTGTCGTGAGCCAAGAATTCGTATTCTGCGAACGCGGCTGGCACTGGGGATCACTCATGAATACGGAAGGATTTGATCTGAGCAGATCAGTTACCTCGGACCGCTATCACTACATCTACAATGCGATTCCCGAGCGTGAGTTTGCACCGGTCGACATGACCAGG
>JBCDHN010000835.1:0-2028 GCA_038749915.1 Verrucomicrobiota bacterium
GACGCACCTCGATATGGCGAGTATCGACGCGTTGACGATGGCGTTGAAAGAGTTTCAGGGAACGCTCATCTTCATCAGTCACGACGTCTATTTCATTCGTTCCATCGCGGAAACAGTCCTTCACATTGATCAGGGAACGTTGACCCGCTACCACGGCGGATACGATTACTATCTCGAAAAATCGGGGATTGATTCGGAAAGAGCGGCGTTGACGGCAGGACAACCCGGTCAGACTCAGAAGCAGGAAACCAAGGCCAAGACAGGTGGCGCGGGAGGAGGCCGAAAGACCAAGGAGCAGAAGCGCAAAGAGGCCGAAGAACGGCAACGGAGGGCCAAAGAGCGCAAGAAGGCTCAGGAAAAACTGACCCAGGTGGAAACGCGCGTTGCAACGCTCGAGGCCCGGCAAACCGAGATTGCCGAGAAGCTGGATGACCCCAGTCTCTATCAAACCGACCCGAATGCCGTGGTCAGTTTGAATCGTGAACTGGGAAAATTGATGGAGGAACTCGACCAGGCCAATGCGCAGTGGGAAGAGTTGGCGGAAGCCGTTGAGGCGGTTTAGCGCTTCATTGCGATTTTTTCACTTTTCAAAGTGGAATCAAGCTGGTTAGCATCCGGGCAATCAGTTTCCAGGTTATGAAAATCTCGTTTGGCAGTTGGATTCGTTACAAGTTCGATAACTTTATGGCGAAGGGCATCGGATCGATGCTTTTCGGTTTGGTGGTTATTTTTCTGGCCAGTCTTGGCCTGATCGTTGCGCTTCGTGCGATCGTCTTTTTTGGCTTCCAGCAGGGCGATGAATCGTTCCGGGGCCAATATCAGAATGAGGC
Source organism: Verrucomicrobiota bacterium (assembly GCA_038749915.1). Classification (GTDB taxonomy): domain Bacteria; phylum Verrucomicrobiota; class Verrucomicrobiia; order Verrucomicrobiales; family DEV007; genus JBCDHN01. The sequence goes on from JBCDHN010000835.1 coordinate 831, forward strand.
AGCGCACCTCGCGGATGGTTCGGAAATGGATACCCATTTTTTGCACCACATCTATCTGACCTTCCTCCAAATGACGGATGGCGGAAATATGGCTCAGGACATCCTCGCGCACCCTGCTTACAAGCTTCCGGCCGTGTTGGGAGGAATGGTTGGGTTGGTTCTGATGTCGGCGCTGGTTGGTTTGATTACCACCTGGCTGATGGAAAGAATGGCTCAGCTTCGCAAAGGTACTTCCCAGGTTATTGAAAAGGAGCATTCCGTCATTCTGGGTTGGGATCCACAGCGCGTGATCGAGATCCTGCGGGAGTTGATTGAGGCGAATGAAAGCGAAAAAGATGCGACAGTTTGCATTCTGGCTGAAGCCGACAAGGAGGAAATGGACGACTTTCTGGCTTTCCGGCTGCCCACCAGCGAGCGGGCCACGACCAGAATCGTGACGCGGTCGGGATCGATTTCATCGATTGCCAATCTCAAGGTGGCTTCGGTGGAAACGTGCAAATCGGTGATCTTGCTTGCTTCCTGCAATCAAACCGCTGACGAACGCTCAAAACAAATAAGTGATGCTCGAGTCCTGAAATCGATTCTTGCATTGTCGAATTGCGTTCCTGCAGGCGATGATACGGAGTTAAACATCGTCGCCGAAGTCTTCGATTCGACGCAGAGAGGCATCATCGAGCGAACCTGTCCACACCCGGTTTCGGTGATCGATGCCTGGGATATCCTCGCGAAGATCATTGTTCAGACGAGTCGCTCCGTTGGGCTATCCGTAGTCTACAGCGAGATCCTTTCCTTCGAAGGTTGCGAAATGTATTTTCACAACAATCCAAAATGGAAGGGGATGAAGTTTGGTGACATTCAGTTTCATTTTCCGGATGGCGTTCCCTTGGGAATCCGGAATACGGATGGAGAGGTGGCCATCAATCCTGACGTGAATCGGGAACTCAAGGAGGATGATGATCTCCTGATTGTGGCGGATGATGACTCGACGATTCAATTCAAGAAGAGGCCAGTGGCCAAACCTTCGGAATTGGAGTTTGTCGAGTCGCGGGTGGAGCAAAAAATTGAGCGGGAGCTGATCATTGGTTGGAATCGAATGGCCCCCATTATCATCGAGCAATATGCTGACTATGTATTGGAAGGGTCGGAGATCACGATTCTGATCGAAAATCCGGATCATGATACCCGGACAGAAATTGAC
>JBCDHN010000836.1:0-2026 GCA_038749915.1 Verrucomicrobiota bacterium
GCGACCCATTTCATGAGAGTCGATGACAAGGGTGTGACCTTCGAGGTGATCGTTCATTTCGGGACGCTGCTCTCGGTGTGCATCTATTTCTGGAAACCGCTTTGGCGCATGGTGCTGAGTCTGGTGAAGTTCAAGGACCCGGAGTTCGCCAAGGAGCGCAAGTGGATCGTCTATCTTGGCTTTGGCACCGTGCCAGCAGTCGTGGCCTACCTGTTGTTCAAAGACGCCTTCAAGGATGCGAACGAAAATCCGGTGATCATTTCAATGCTGCTCTGCGTCACAGGGTTGATTCTCTTCATCCCTCGGTTTGTCCGTCATCTCGGCAAGCACGAGGTACGCCTCCCGAACGCGCTCATCATGGGCTGTGCCCAGGCATTTGCGATCCTGCCCGGTATCTCTCGCTCCGGTTCGACCATCGTCGCCGGGATCGCCTCTGGGACCAAATCCGATGAGGCGGCGGAGTTTTCCTTCCTCCTCGCGATTCCTGCCATTCTTGGAGGCTTTGTGACTGAGATCCCGAATATGCGGAGCGCCGACCCGGCGTTGATGACAAACTACCTCGTGGGCGGCGCGGTGGCGTTTCTCTCCGGCCTTGCGGCGATCTACACGGTCCTAACGGCGATTCGGAAGGGCAAATTCGAATATTTTGCCTACTACTGCTTTGCTTTAGGAATCTTGGGGTTCTGGTACTTCAAGTTCGGGCCCGGAGCCTAACGGGACGCGACGTGAATTTTGTCGGCAAGACCGCACTTCGGTGGCGCTATCTGAGGGTAACTCAGCGAATGCCGCATCCTCGAATCACTCCCTTTCATCGACTGGTGACGCTCTCCATCACCTTGGCCTGGGTCTCCTTGGCTCACGCGGAGACTTCGACGACCTACAAGCTGGCAGATGGCTTCGACTACCCGGTCGGCCCGCCAGACGCCAGTGGCTACTACAAGGCCCGTGGATTCTACCCGAACGGGCATCTCGGAGAAGACTGGAACGGTAAAGGCGGTGGGAATACGGACGAGGGAGACCCGATTTACAACATCGGCGACGGCGTCGTGGTGTATTCCGACGACTTCGAGAAGGGCTGGGGTAACGTCATCATTGTCCGCCACGCCTACCGAGAGAAGGATGGGCGCATCCATTACATTGACTCACTCTACGGGCACCTGAAGGTGCGGGAAGCGTTTCTCGGCGACCGCGTGCTCCGCGGTCAGCGCATCGGCACAATGGGCTGCGGGCCGAATCGCATGTATTGGGCTCACCTACACTTTGAGATCCGCAAGAATCTCGCCATTGGCATGAATCGCTCGACCTACACGCGCGGCTACGAGAACTATCACTCCCCGACCCATTTCATCCGCAACAACCGTCAACTGCGGAAGGAATTTCGGATGGTGCGCATTCCCATCGATACCTTTCTTCAGAGCAATCCCAATCGATTCGTCTCACGCGATGTGGAGATCCCAAAGAGCCCGACCTTCTCGGTGGCCTCAGCCAGACCCAAAGTCCCGGAGGACGTGCTTGCCGTGATGGAGCAGGAAAGCGGAGGCGAACCGGCCGACACTCCGGGCAAGCTGAGCGATTTCTGGGTTCGCTTCAAGGCCCTGCTGAACCAGTGATCCTGGAATCAGGCCAATCAACGAGTGCGACCCGATGCTAGGACGACGGATCGGCAAACCGGGACCTAAGAAAGCAAGGCCACGATACGTTGTCGCAACGATCGCCCTACCGAGCCATTCGGGGCATAAGAGACGTCCTCCGGAGTTCCTGGGAAGGCTGGAAAACAAGACCCCCGGAAGAAGACGGTTGGGGATCAAATCAAAACGAGATGGTGGGCGTCCCGTCAACAGCTGCGAGGCAAAAGCTGCGAGGATGAAAAGCCCTTTTAAAGGGAAGGATTGGCTAACCCAGAGCCCCTTGAATCAAAGCAGGAGCCATTCTTTTTCTTTCCGCCCAAAGCTAAAGTTCACCAATCAGGACTTTTGACTCCCCTTTCGGGTTTTGTCTCTACCAGGAACGCAGTGCGGACGCCGGA
>JBCDHN010000837.1:0-2023 GCA_038749915.1 Verrucomicrobiota bacterium
GATCGAGATTCCCATCGACCATTTCGGAAGGGATAAGCGGCCGCGTCAGGACAAAGGCGACGACGAAAAGCAAGGCGAGAGGAGACTTGCCCAAGCGCTGCAACAGCGCCGTGAGCCAGCGAAGAGAGGTTGCTCGTGTCGAGTCACTCAAAACAGATCTGGCGCCGTCGGAGACGCCTTCTCCCCTCTTTAACCGATCCACGCCCAAAGGTAAACCGCCCGTTCGTCCTTGCGGGCAAGGGGGAAGGGCGGCATGGATGGTCTCGCCGCTTCCCATGCCAGAAGATGAAAATGCCGAGCAAAGTGACCGCCGCCGGGGCTTCCCGTGGTCCCGGCTGGCTTGGGTCTTCGTCCTTGTTCCCCCACTCCTCACCTGGTTTCTCATTGAGGAATACCGATTCAAGCTTCCACAATCGGATGACCTCAGCTTTATCCAGTTTTATCAGAACACGGTGGACGAAGGGATAGATTGGAAAGAGGCCACAAGCTATCACAACGAACATCGGGTCGTTTTCAATCGCCTCTTTTATGCGGGGATGTTTAATATCTTCGGCGGCGATGTGCGGAATTTCGCGGTAGTCACATTTCTCATCGCTTTGGCCATTGGCGCTTGCCTGCTTGTTCTCGGTCGTCCCGTTTTTCACCGATACTCGAAATGGAGTTGGCTCATCGCGCTCTTCGCGATGGCCGCGCTTTTCACAGCGGCGCAGGGATATGCTTGGCAATGGGGATTCATTTACGCGAACCACCTGCCGTGGTTGTCGGTTGCTCTTGGTATGACTTTGTTAGTCTTCGAAAAAGTTCCGCGCTGGATTGCTTTTTTCTTCGCCGGTCTTCTGGCCGCCGCTGCAACACTATCCTTCGGCATGGGCTTGCTCGCTTGGCTTCTACTTCCGCTGTTTGCGTTCTTGGGGAATCACTTCAGATCAACCAAGCAGGCTCTCGCCGTTCTCTTGCCGTGGACGGTGATCGGAATTGCCTGTTCGGCATATGCCCTTTCTGGAATGGGTGGAAAAATCGCACCGGCAGACGCTCCCGCAGACGCCGAATTGACGGGCCTGCGAATGGTTTTGGCAGATCCGATCCACGCCGCCTGGTTCTGTTTCTCATTGTTGGGCAACCAGTTAGGACAGGGCACCGCTTTCGAATTCAAGCATCTGGCACCCGCCGCCGGAATCGTCATCTTCGGCATCATCGCGTTAGGATGGGTCGCTGTTTTGGTCGGTTGGAAAGACCACGCCTTCCGTTCTACTTGCGCTCCATGGCTGACCTTGGGGAGCGGTGCGATTTTGGCGACAGGGTTGATAGCTTCCGGACGTTTGTCGGGGTCAGGCATCCTCGCGCAAACACCACACTATTTGCTGACGACTTGTTACGGCGCGATCTCTGCCGTTTTTTTATTGCCTTTGTTAGTCAATGGACTTCCGAGATTGAGATCCGTTTTGCTTCCTGTCTTTGCCGGAGTGTTTTCCACGCTGCATATCATCAATTGGAAACACGGGGAGCAACTGATGAAATGGTGGCACACCGACAATTTCCAGCTCATAGCCGCCGCGCGTTTCATTGATGTTTTGAAACCGGAACAGCTGCCGAACTTAAACCGCTTTGGTGACGTCACTGCGCTTTACCGGCGCATGCGAGACGATGGACAGTTGGACTGGGTCGACTTCCTACCTGCCGATGATCTAGGACTCGAACAACTTCGCGTTCTTTCTCCGCTTTCCACTCAATGGGCAAAGATCACACGGAACAAAGACGAGGAAGTTGTTGAAGGTTACGCTTACATAAAGGGTGGTTCTCGTCCCGCGGACGCAGTCGTGTTTACTTGGCGAGAAATGGATGCAGACGAGAGTGAACGTATCATTTTCGACGTGGTCTTTCCGGTTCCTCCCGCGGACTATTTTCGTCGGAGCTGGCAGCGAAAAGAAGAACGAGAGCATTACGCGGGCTTTTCCCATGAGTTGGTTGTGAATGATTTACCGAAGAAGCGATTGCAGATCGAGGCCCATGCCATGAATCTGGA
>JBCDHN010000838.1:0-2016 GCA_038749915.1 Verrucomicrobiota bacterium
CGACTCTCCTCGGAAAAAAATGGCCGAGGGTCAATAAGAGCCTCTCCAGGCCACGAAGCCCCGATCCTGCATTCGAATTGGATCCCAGAAATACGGCTTGGCCTGTTCTTCTTGTTCCAAGAGATTCAATATTTTTGCCCAATCGAACGCATCAAGTGCCTTTCCTTAGTGAACTTCTGAAATATTCCTGTGGAGAAGCAACCTTCCGCCAACCAATCGGGCGCGTTCGACGCCCCTGAAATAGCTCAATTGCTCATCGAGCATCGCGCCACGCTCCTGGGATACCTTCTATCCTGTGTTCGCCACCAGGCTGACGCTGAGGACCTTTTTCAAGACGTCTCACTAGCTGCGACCCGTTCCGCGACCAGCCTTCGCGATCGCGAAGGATTTCTCCCTTGGGCACGCGAAATCGCCCGCCGCCGGGTCCTTGCGCATTATCGAAAGTCGAAACGACTCACTCCGATTGATCCTGAGCTTGCCACTCGCCTAGCCGAAACTGCTGCGGAAATGGACAAGTCAGCCCAAGTCCCGGCGCGGATGGAGGCGCTGCGCGACTGCCTCGATTCCCTTCCTTCGGAAAGTCGCAAACTCATCGCGCTGCGCTATGAGGACCACCAACGCAGGGTCGAGACCATCGCCGAACAATTTGGACGTTCGGTCCAGGCTACCTATGCCATTCTCAAAAGAAGCCGCCGAATTTTGAGGGACTGCGTCAACGCCAAAATGAGCCCGAGCATCTGAACCAATGGCTTCGGAATCTCAGGACCTTGATCAGCTTCTTCGTTATCTCAAAGGTGAGATGTCAGAGACGGACGTCCAGGATCTGGAGCACCGTCTGATGAAAGACGGCGAGCTTCGGAAGGACCTGCTCACCCTTTCGTTGGAAGAGTCAGTTCTGACCGACTGGGCCCAAACCGAACGGATCGCCATTGGTCTCGACGACGAAGTGTTTCAGGATGAAGCGCTGCCCACGAAGGCTTCGGAGATGCTCATTCTCTTTCCGAGGATTGGCCGTTTCACCGGTTGGTGGGCTGCGGCAGTTGTTCTCGTGGCGAGTCTGTCCCTTTTGCTGTGGTATGGTCACTATCGCGAAGACGCAACTCTACCAGGTGTGGCTTACCTCGTGGCAGCAGTGAATGCAGAGTGGAAGGGAGACCTGCCTGAGCTGCACACGTCCATGGCGGCCGGGCACTATCGGTTGCAGAGCGGTTCCATCGATCTCCTCTTTACAGATGGGGCAAGAGTCAGCGTCAGTGGTCCTGCGAGTTTCAATTTGAAAGGCGCCCGACACATCCATCTCGATTCAGGAAACCTCGTCGCTCAAATCCCGGAAGAGGCTCTGGGTTTCATCGTCACTTCGCCTCAGTCCGAAGTGGTTGATCTCGGCACGGAGTTCGGCGTCTCGGTGAGCGAAGGTGGGGAAACCGATGTTCATGTGCTTGATGGTCTGGTGGAAGTCCTTCCCCGCATTCCAAACGGCAACACCAAGGGTGTCATGATTCCTGAGGGACAGGCACGCAGATTCAATGGGAAGCCGGGAACTCCATCTACCGAGATTCCGGTTTCGTCACGCGACCACCTCATTGGTAACCAGCGCTTCAACGAGTTGGGACTGCGAATGCTCCGAGGGTCCGTTCGAGTTGTGAAAGAAATATCAAAAGGGGACCTTGTTGGAAACAGAACCGGTCGCAACTGGATCGATCTCGTGGCTGAACAGGGCACCGTCACTCTTGAACAACCGCTCGAGGTGACGATCAATGCCCCGGGAAGCTATCGGGAATTTGGATTTACCGGGCGCAGCCTTTCCTCCGGCATCACCGTCAATAGTTACCTGCTTCACTTCCGCCCCAGCTCCTTCAAACAGGTGCATGGCGTCATTCGCTTTGGGCAGCCAATCGTTGGTGTCATCTGTAACGGAACTCACCTTCAAAATACGGACCCCAAATTCGGCATCTCATCGGTTCACTATCCGGAGACACCCGGTCCACGCGGTATGGAACCGGGCCCTTACGCCAA
>JBCDHN010000839.1:0-2013 GCA_038749915.1 Verrucomicrobiota bacterium
GAGCAAAACGTCGAAAAGTGACGTTAGAGTTCCCCATCATTGGAACTCATGTCGGACGACTCCACCAAGCATCACTCTTCGCATAGCTGTTGCGGAGGAGCTCCGTCCACCAAGCCTGGCACGAATGATGGTCCGGATAAAGGGCTGCCCGGATCTTTTGGGTGCCCGATGCACCCGGAAATTGTCGAACCAAATCCGGGCGACTGCCCAAAGTGTGGGATGGCTCTGGAGTCCGTTTCGCTGGCGTTTGCTACGACCGTCTTCACCTGTCCCATGCACCCTGAGATCGAGGAATCGACGCCTGGTGATTGCCCGAAGTGCGGGATGCCACTTGAAGCTCTCAGCCCTACTTTCCAGGGAGATGAACATGCCGAAGCAGAGATTGAGGATTTGAACCGTCGGTTTTGGATCGCCTTGATCCTGACCGTGCCCGTCTTCATTCTTGCGATGGGCCCAATGATCGCGGGAAGCGCCTTTGCGAACCGGATTTCGCCCAACCTTTCAAAATGGGTCGAGCTCACCCTAACCACGCCAGTCGTGTTGTGGGCTGGGTGGATCTTTCTGGTCAAAGGATGGCGGTCCATTGTGAATCGTCATCCAAACATGTTTACCCTGATCATGTTGGGTGTTGGCGCGGCCTTCCTTTACAGTACGGTTGCGGTTCTTTTCCCAGACCTGTTCCCGGATTCGTTTCGAAACCATGGCGGTGAGATCGGCCTTTACTTCGAGGCAGCGGCGGTCATCACTGTCCTCGTCCTTCTTGGCCAACTTCTCGAGGCTAGAGCCCGGCGCAAAACCAGCGCCGCCATCGAATCCCTTCTTGGTCTTGCCGCCAATACCGCCCATCGTATCGACGAAAACGGATTGGAGGAAGATGTGTCGGTTGAAGAGCTCCAGCACGGAGATCTGATTCGGGTAAAACCCGGGGAGAAGGTTCCACTGGACGGAACGGTAATGGAGGGAAAGAGCCTGATCGACGAGTCGATGATCACCGGAGAACCCTTGGCCATTGCACGTAAGCCGGGAGACTTCGTGATTGGAGCAACGATCAATCAGACCGGATCCTTTTTGATGAAAGTTGGGAAAGTTGGAACTGAAACGCTTCTTTCTCAGATCGTCGCGATGGTCGCTGAAGCACAGCGAAGTCGGGCACCGGTCCAAAAACTGGCTGACCGAATTGCGGAGTTCTTCGTCCCTGCAGTTCTTCTCATTTCAATCGTTACCTTTCTCACTTGGGCGATTTGGGGCCCGGCTCCGGCGTTCGCGTTTGCGATTGTCAATGCCGTTGCCGTTCTCATCATCGCATGCCCCTGTGCATTGGGGTTAGCAACACCGATGTCGATCATGGTCGGAATTGGGCGCGCTGCCCAAGCTGGAATCCTGATTAAAGATGCGGAAGCGATTGAGGCGATCAGCAAGGTCAACGTGTTAGTCGTCGACAAGACCGGAACGCTCACTTTGGGTAAGCCGAGCATCACAGACGTCATCGCAACTGCGGACTGGACAGAAGACGAGGTTCTTCGTCTCGCCGCGTCGGTGGAAGCCCTGAGTGAACACCCGTTGGCGAAATCGGTGGTAGAAGAGGCAAAGGACCGATCCATTCAACCGGATGCAGCCGCCGACTTCGAGTCCTCAACAGGCAAAGGGGTTAGCGGTCGGGTTTCCGGAAAAACGATTCTCGTAGGCAAGCTCAACTACCTTGAGAAAAACAGCGTGGGTATTTCGGCAGACCTTCTTCAATCAGCCAAGGAACTTCACCTGGCCTCCAAGAGTGTTGTCTGGGTTGCGGCGGATGAGCAGGCGATCGGGTTACTTGGGATCTCAGATCCAATCAAGGACAGCACACCAGAAGGTGTCGATGCCCTCAAAGACCTCGGTCTGCGATTGGTCATCGCGACAGGCGATCATGAATCAACCACCTCTACGATTGGCGCGACGCTCGGAATCGAAGAAGTTCACGCCGGTTTATCCCCCAAGGATAAAATTGACCTCGTCAGAAATCTGCAAAACGAA
>JBCDHN010000840.1:0-2008 GCA_038749915.1 Verrucomicrobiota bacterium
GAACTTTGACAGTCTGGTTGCCCCTCAATTGGCTGAGGAAACCGGATGGAAGGCTTACCAGCCTAATCGCATTGATGACGAGGATCGTGATGATATTGAGCAGACCGTAAGTTTCAACCAGGTGGTGATACCGACTACGGAGCACGCAGAGCTTCCGCCGATGGAGCTGTCGTTCTTTGATCCTGAAGCGGCCGAGTACGTCATCCTCCGCTCCGACGCTATTCCCCTGATGATTCAGCCCGACTCCGTCACGGCCGAACGAACTGCATCCGGAGGTCTTGCTTCCGTTGGGATTCCGAGCGAGCAACTGGAAGACATCCTTTTCATCCACAGCGGAAATGCGACCTGGACTCCAATCAACGCCTCGGTGGTTTCGCGCCCGTCATTCTGGCTTTGGCAACTGCTTCCGGCCCTGGCATTTTCGGGGTTGGTTGGAGTCTGGGGTCAGAAGCGTCTGAATTCCTGGCTTCAGGGGCGCTCCAAAACCGATGACGACACCCTCGAAATGGTGAAGCGAAGAATCCAGGGCAACGTCTCCCGTGACAGTTTTTATGAAGCCATTCTCGAATACGTGGAACGACACCGCAGCCGCCTCGCCCAGCTCCCTTCCGACGCCCGGAGCAAGCTTGACACAATCTACAAAGCTGGGAATCACTTTCTCTATTCGGGCATCAGCGAAGGGGCAAAGAAGGTCGATGAAAAGGAGAAGCAACGCACCCTCCAAGCGTTGGAAGCGTTGGAACAACTCCGACTGAAAACAACCTGATGCGCTGGCCCCTGATCACAACAGTTTGCTTCGCAATACTCGCCAACGGCGTTTTCGCAAACGACCGCGACACGCGCTTCGCGGAGGCCAACCGGCTCTATGAAGTCGAGGAATTTGAACAGGCTCGCGACCTCTACCGGGAGCTTGCGACCGAACACCTTTCACAAGAGGTGTTCTTCAACCTCGGTAACACCCTCTTTCGCTTGGGAAAACTGGGTGAAGCCTGTCTCTGGTATCGAAGAGCTCTTTTTCTGGAACCAGGAATGGCTGAAGCCACGGTGAATTTGCGACTTTTGCACCGAAAACTCGGATTTCTCCGCTTCAAGCCCACCGGTATTGATCGCTTCGTCAGCTCATTAACGGGAAGCACCTGGAGCCTCATTATCGTTCTCGGACTTTGGCTTTTTGCTCTCGGCCTTGCAGCCCTTCTCATTCTTCGACCCAAACAGCCTCTCGGCGGAATCGTCCTCGCACTAACCATCAGCGGCGGCCTCATCGCCATCCTTGCCGGATCGGCAAACTACCTTCATCAAGAGCGGCTCAACCCGTCCTCATTGGGAATCGTGGTGCAGAACGATGTCGTGGCAATCGATGGTCCGTTCCCGGACGGGAACGCCGTGATCACACTTCCACCGGGGAGTGAAGTTCGGATGAAGGCCAAACGAGACGAATGGATTTTTGTCCATCTCCCAGGTGAAAACGCCGGTTGGGTCGAGAAGGAAAGCGTTCAACCGTTCTGGCCCTACTCCGCCAAACCTTAGGCCACAACCCGACTCACCAAGTCATAGAGGGCTTGGATCCCGAAACGAAACCCTTCAACCGGAATTCGTTCGTCGACTCCGTGGAACAATTTCGAGAACTCGACGTCGTCCGGCATTTTGACCGGGTAAAACCCATAGCAGGTGGCACCAAGTTTCGCGTAGTTTCGAGAGTCAGTGGAACCGTAGATTTGGTAGGGCACAACTTCACTTTCGGGATCGTGCTCGTTCATCACGTTCACAATCTCGCGATACACTTCCGTGTCTGTTATGAATTCAGCCGCGGCTTCCTCATGCAACAGTTCGATTTCCGGTGAATCGCCGATGACGTCACGAATCTCCTGCAGCAACTCCTCTTTGTTACTGCCCGGGGAGATCCGGCCATCAACATCAATCACCACCTCATCAGGAACCACGTTTACCTTCGAGCCCGCCCGTACAATCGTGGGGTTGACGGTATTGGAAAGATTAGCCTGCATCGTTA
>JBCDHN010000841.1:0-1984 GCA_038749915.1 Verrucomicrobiota bacterium
AACTTCCGCCGACCGGTTATTAGGGAGCGTTCGATAAACACAGCCGACCTCGCAATGATTTTTAGTCTTTCAATCAGTGGCGCTGATGCGCGGGAGCAAGACGCGAGGTTCACCCGTGGTTTTCGAACGCTCCCTAGTTTCAACACGGATGGACGCAGTTTTCCAGAGATGAGCACCGATCAATTTTCAGCCTCCCAGCTTCGAAGCGGCGGCTTGATCCAAAAACAGATGACAATCCGGATGCTGTTGGAGAACCGACGCAGGGACGTCCGGCGTGACCGGCCCTTCCAACGCGTTGCGAACGGCTTCTGCTTTTCGCTCATCCGGAACGGTGCAGATGATCGTCTTGCTTTTCATGATCTGACGGACGGACATGGAGATGGCTTGTTTGGGAACCGATTCGAGATCGGGAAACCAACCTTCCCCCAGTTGTTGCTTCCGGCAGTCCTCATCCAGATCCACGACCAGATAAGGGGTGTCTGTGTCAAAATCAGCGGGAGGATCATTAAACGCCAGATGCCCGTTTTCTCCGATCCCGACAAAGGCAACATCGATCTCTACCTCCGATATCAACTTTCCAACCCGTTCGCATTCGGCATCCGCATCCCTCTCCCCATCCAGGAAATGAAAGTTGCGCATCGGATAAGGCAGGGTGCTGACAAAGCGTTGCCAGAGATACTTCCGGAACGAGGCCTCGTGAGTGATCGGCAACCCAATATACTCGTCCAGATGAAACCCGTTGACGGCCGACCACGCGATTTCCTCCTTTGCCAGACTTGCCAGCATTTCAAACTGGGAAGCTCCGGTAGCTACAATGATCGAAGCCTCCGACTTTGCTTGAAGTGCTTTGCGAAGCTGAGCGACACCGGTCGCGGCAGCCACAGATCCCATTTCCTCTTTTGACTGAAAAACCTGGGTTTTCATCGTGCTAGACTTCGGCAACCAACTTCTCCAGACGCCTGGCAAATTCCACCCAAACCACTCGGGCATCACCAGAATCATCGACATCCTGGCCAGCATGAACAGCCGCCTTTAAATGGGGCTCGATCGAGAGCCAGCCGTCGTAACCCGTCGCTTCCAGATCAGCAATGATCTGCTGCTGGACCGAATCTTCATCCACATGACAGGTGACATACTTTCCGTCATCGCCCGGCTTGGCGCATTTGATATGAACGTGGTCAATCTGATCGCGACATGCCTTGTAGTAATCCCAGGTAACGTCCGTGTTGTGATCATGAAGGCTGTTGTTGCCGGTATCGAAAATTAATCGCAGTGCCGGGCTGTCAACCGCCTCCGCCAACTCGAGATACCCTTCCGCGGTTTCGCCATACCCGCTGCAGTTTTCGTGACCGAGGACCACGCCTTCGCCTTCCGCGACCGCGGCAAGTTCCTTGAGTCGTTTCACCGTCTCGGTTTTCCACGCCTCCCGGCTCAATGGGCTGTCCGGATCATTGGGATACGACATGATCCGCAGGTACTTCGTGCCTGCCTCACGCATGCGCGGAGCAACGCGGCGAAGTTCATCGACGTCCTGCCCAAAATCCGCCGTGATCGGGCGCGCCCAGTTCCCAATCTGGCCGCCAAATCCTGCGACGGAGATCTCTTCGGCCTGAAGCCGATCCCAGGTTTGCTTCCATTGCTCGTCCGATTGGTCGCAGACGTTCTTTCCATCGAGCAAACGAAGTTCGATCGATGACCAACCGACTTCACGAAGGGTTGCGATTTGTCCGTCGAGCGTCTTTTCCGCTTCATCGGCAAATCCGGTAAATTGAAAGGGCATAGAGTTTTTAGGGGGTTTTGGGTTTGAGAGACCTTTAGAACCAATTGCAAGGCGCACAAGGGGCTTTTCAACTCGCGATCGGTCTCACCTGACAGAATCCCCTCACCCAGGTTTTGAGTTTCTTCCACCTCATGCCAAGGTGCCCCACGTTGAAAAAGCTTATCCTGCCCATTCTTGGGATCACTCTCTGTTTTACGATGTTCG
>JBCDHN010000842.1:0-1977 GCA_038749915.1 Verrucomicrobiota bacterium
AAAGGCTGCCGAAACCGGTCTCGCCACCCAGATGGGCAACCAAGGTCACTCCAGCGAATCGATCCGACGGATTGTCGAAAACCTCCAGGGAGGAACGCTTGGGCCGGTGAAAAAAGTGGTTAGCCAAATGAGCAAAAAGTGGGGCGCAACGGGCATGCCCCCCGAAGCTGAGAAACCTGCTGGCCTCGACTGGGAAGCGTGGATGGGGCCAGCTGAGGAGATCAGCTATCGCAAGGACCTGCATCCGTTCACCTGGCGTAAGTATGTTCCGTTCGGAACCGGTACGCTTGGCGACATGGCTTGCCATACGATCGATGGCGCAGTGTGGGGCCTGCGTTTGACCGAAGCTGAGACGTTTGAAGTTGAGGCCGAGAGCGGTGGACCTCAGAATGGAGGCCACGCGGTCGACGCGGTTGTGCGTTGGGACTTTCCGGCTCGTGGCGACATGCCGCCAATGTCGCTGTGGTGGTATCAAGGCGATGCCAAACCGGATCAACCCGAGGAAACTGGCGAGGCCAAGTTCAGCACTCTCTATTACGGCGAGAAGGGGTACATGACGTCCGGCAGTCACTGTCAGGGTGGCAAACTCTTGCCAGAGACCTTCGCCAAATCCGCCGTCCAAGCCGAAGAGACGATCGAACGCGTGTCGGACCATTCCAGCGACTGGATCCGCGCGATCAAGGATACGAGTGCTCCTGCTCCAAGCAGTCACTTTGGTTACTCTGCCGGTCTGACAGAGATCGTCCTCGCAGGCGTTGTGGCCCTGGAAATTGGTGAGAAACTCACCTTCGACATGAAGATCAGCAAGTTCCTCAACAACGACAACGCGAATGCTCATCTGTGGAGGAAACCACGCAAGGGCTGGGAATTCGGTTATCCGGCGTAGTAATCTTCCGATCGAAGGTTTGTCAAAACAGCTTCAACTTCAAAGCGCTTCATTCCCGGGAAAACTGGGATTGGTGCTATCAGCGATTGTCGCCGTTTCGACCATGTATTGGGCCCACGCAGATTTTGAGCCTGATTTGGATGGTTTTGATCATGGTGTCGAACCATTGCTCCAGAAATACTGCGTGAGCTGCCACGGCGCAGAGAAGCAAAAGGCGCGTATGCGGTTCGACACAATCGATCCGGATATCGTCACTGGTGAGCATTTTGGGAAATGGGAAGATATTCGGGAAGCGTTCAATACGGGGGAGATGCCGCCTGAGGATGAGCCACAACCGACCGATTCAGAGCGGGATTTGATGACCCGGTGGATGGATGCGGAGTTCAAGAAAGCGAAGCAATACGGATCGACGAAAAAGCGCGGGGATGTCCGGCGATTAACGCGATATGAGTTGCGATATGCGCTGGAAGACCTCCTCCATTTTCCGGTTGAGAGCCACGTGAACACTCTTCCGGAAGAAGGAACCAGTCTCGAGACCGGTCTAAAGAATTCCTCTCGGTTGCTCATGATCAGCAGCCCTCATCTTGAAGCTTATCTCAATGCCATCATTTCGATCGTCGATGAAATGAAGGAGGTCGCTGTTTTTGAGCCTCACAGTGTTCCTGCTGATATCGTGAATCTGGAGGTTAATCCGCCGGCGACTTTTGCAACTGAAGGAAAAAAGAACAAGCCTCCTGTGAGCGATGTGAGGCGCGCCGGCAAAGGCGTTGTGATTGAGCAAGGCGGCTATATCGATCTGCAAATTCCTTCCGTTTCCAGGTGCAAGTTCGAAACTACACTTGTTGCGAAGGCGGATGTCCCGATGTCGATCGAGGTTTCCATTGGGTTTCAATTTTCGGACTTCGATCCACGCCAGAACCTGGTAAAGCTTGGAGACATCGAGATTGAGCCGAGTGAGGAGCTGCGAACCTACTCGCTGAGTTCTTATCCGGAGATGCTCTCCGACGAATTCACCAAAGGGGATCGTCCCTTTTTCATTCGGATCAGCAATAAGAATCGAGGCGAAAAGAATCTGTATCTGGAGGCATTCG
>JBCDHN010000843.1:0-1966 GCA_038749915.1 Verrucomicrobiota bacterium
GCTTTACGACCACGGCGAACTCAAGAAGGCCGAACGCGGTCATGTTGCCTCGATATCCACCGCAGCGAAACGCCTGCTGGGGCGATTTGATGTGCCTGATGGAGAGGACGGCGGCATCGTCGAATTCACCGCCTGGCAACGCGAGGAGGATTTGCTCGAGTTCTACTGTGAGACTCTGGATGACCGCGACTTCAAGCGGGATCAGCCCAAAGGCCCCTATCGTGGGGACGGCATCGCGATTGATTGGTTTGAGATTGAAGGACCATTTCCAACCGAAGACTGTGAGCGAAATTCGCTGGATCAGGACTGGCCGCCACCGAGCTATCGAAGGCTTTTCGGCGATCTCGAAATGGCTCCGTGGACCGAAGCCAGCGGGTTGCGTCCGCCAGAGCCGCTGAATCGGCCCGACTTGACCGCCAACAAGTGGGGGTTGCGGGAAACCTTTCAACTTCCCCCGGGGATGATGATGGTCGTTTCGCCAGATCCTGAAAAAGATGCCGAGCGATTACTGCGCGATTTCATGGCACGAGCCTATCGCCGGACTCCTGAGGAATCTGAAGTGCAACGCTGCCTCGCTTTTGCCCTCGAGCTGATCGCGGACAAAGCCTGCTTTCAAGACGCGATGCGCCAGGCTTACAAAGCGGCCCTCTGTTCGCCGGACTTTCTCTATCTGCAGGAGATGCCCGGGCAGCTCGATGCCCATGCGATCGCCTCCCGACTTTCCTATTTGCTTTGGCGTTCAACGCCGGACGCGGACTTGGTTGCGGCAGCGGAATCGGGGGCTTTACTGGCTGAAGCTGGACTGGAACCAGAGTTTCAACGCCTGATCACAGATGCCAAATTCGAACGTTTTGTCAGCGATTTCACCGGTCAGTGGCTCGACCTCAAAAAGGTTCACGAAACCTCGCCAGACCGCTTTCTCTTTCCCGAGTACTTCTGCGATACGCACCTCGTGAATTCCGGAGTGGCGGAGGCGGAAGCAACCTTTGCCGAGATGATTCGGGAAAATCTTCCTGCCCGCAATGTGGTCGATGCGGACTGGGTGATGGTGAATGAGCGCCTCGCAGAACTGTATCAGATCGAGGGAGTGAAGGGGATGGAGATCCAACGCGTTTCCCTCTCGAATGAGTCACCTCGGGGCGGATTCCTTACCCAATCGAGCGTCCTCAAAGTTACGGCCAACGGGCTAACCACTTCACCCGTCATTCGGGGAGCCTGGATTCTGGAACGAATCGTGGGTACTCCGGCTTCAGATCCACCTCCAGACGCCGGTGCGATCGAGCCTGATACCCGTGGGGCAACCACGATTCGCGATTTGCTGGCCAAGCACAGCCAGTCCGAATCCTGTGCCAGTTGCCATGTATCGATCGATCCTCCAGGATTCGCGTTGGAGAACTTTGATGTGATGGGCGCCTGGCGGGAGCACTACCGGTCTTTCGGGGAAGGAAAACAACTCAACCTTCTCGTGGCGAATCGGAGGGTTAGGTTCAAGCAGGGACTGGAAGTGGATGCCTCCGGCGTTACCGAAGGAGGAGAAGCGTTCCAAGACATTCATGACTTTCGTCAGCTGCTTCTCGAGCAAGAGCGCCAGATCGCTCGAAATCTGGTTGAACGATTCCTTACCTTCAGCACCGGGGCCGGCGTTTCCTTTGCGGATCGGGATTTGGTGGAACGCATCCTCGACCAAACCGAACCAAACGGTTTTCCGATCCGAGATCTGCTCAAAGCCGTTGTTCTCAGCGATGTATTTCGCACCAAGTAGCCTTTCTTTCCAACTCACTTTTTCACCATGAAAATGACAACCTCAACCCGACCAATTCCACGCCGTACCCTCCTTCGCGGAATCGGGGCAACGCTGGCCATTCCCGCATTGGAGGCCATGCATCCATCCAAAGTCTTGGCCGCAGATTCTACCGAACCTCAACGGCTGATCGCGATCCAGACCAATCAGGGAATTCTACCCAAC
>JBCDHN010000844.1:0-1960 GCA_038749915.1 Verrucomicrobiota bacterium
GTCGCCTTTGCCATCCAGTAGGTGTAAGCTCCCTTGTGCGTGCCGATATCGAGGGCCATGTCGCCGGGATTCAACCGGGAAAGAAGCGTGGCGATCTCAAACTTGTCGAGCTTCACGCGATACTTCCAGGCCCGGTAGAGATATCGGAGTTGGGTCTTCATCAATTGCGGAATCAAAAAAATCTTAACAAAGCCACGGGAGACGAAGTGCAAGGACTTCATCGGAATAAGTCTCCGTTCGGTCTCATACCGTTCACCCCTTTAAAAAGGCAGAAATGAGGCTCGGGCTTGACGCATCCCGAATCAACGCGCTCCGTTTCGGGATGATGCGAGTTCTCTTGTCCGTCTGCGTTCTTTTGTTCGGCTCAGGATTTGGAGAGCCATGCTGGGGCGAAGAGATTTGGATCGATCAGGAAAGGGGAGATGATGCCGCTGCGGGGAGTCGCGAACACCCCCTTGCCACATTCTCGGCAGGAATCGCCAACCTGAAGCCAGGGATGACGTTGCATGTGGAACCGGGAAAAAAGCCATGGCCCGGAGAAATCCGCATCACGGCCAGCGGGACAGCGGAAGCGCCGGTGATCGTCGATGGTCATGGCAGTCTTGTCAGCGGCAGGCGGCCATTAACAGAGGCAGAATGGAATCAGGAAACCGATGGCACCTACTCACGAAAACTGCCGAACAATGCCTGGGGCATGGAATCCCATTGGGAAGGCGGGTTTCCGTTGGTGTGGTTTGATGGGGAGGCTGCCAAGAATGTGAGCAACCGCGACGATTTGAAGCCCGGCAGTTACTTTCTCTCCAAAAATCGAAAATTAGGAAAAGAGGATCCCCTGCATAATACGCTTTTCATCCAACTCCCGGAAGGAAAGGCCTTTGCCGACGTTCAGGTTGAAGCGATCGCGATGGAGGGAGGCATCTTTGTTGGTGGAAACCATGTCATTGTCCGAAACTTCATCACGGAGTATGGCGGGCGTGACGGCTATTCCACGCATCGAAATCAAGGCGTTGTTTTTGAGAACGTAGAAGCTCGATTCTTCATGGACCAGGGCATGTCGCATCACGGTGCGGAGGCCATCGTTCGGAATAGTCATTTTCACCACAATGCGGGCGGAGGCATTGTCGATGTCTATCCGGAGGCAAAGGTGCGCTACGAAAACTGTCTTATCGAAGCGGATACCTGGCGAGGCGGAGTTGAATTTCACAAAGGCGAATTTGAAATGCACGACTGTGTGATTCGTGCCAATTCCAAAGCTGCAATTTCGGTGGCCAAAGGGGCGAAAGTCAGGTTGGTGGGCTGCCAATTCATCGGGACGGAAGATGGCGACTCGAGAGGGTTGTCATTGGCGGCAGATTCGCGACTGAAGATCGAGAATTGTAGTTTCTCCGGTTTCACTTCCGGGCTTTCCGCGATTCTGACCAAAGGAACCAAATTGGATCTCGAGAACGCTCGTTTTTCGAAATCAAGTTATCTCCAGGTTACCGTGAAGCGGTTCGCCGAAGATGCTTCCTCACCTTTTCAACCAATGGTGTCGTTTGAGAACCTCCAGTTTCCTGATGGGGCGTTTATCATTCGATCGATGACTCAGGATCCGGCGAACCAAGGATGGAAAGTAAGGGAGCAACACTTTTCATCCAACGAGATGGCGGAGTTTGTTGCAGCACTGGAGAATTCCTAGGACGTGAATCGGGTGCCTGGCTGGCGTAGAAGCATTGACCAGGTTCCTTCTCGCGGATAGAAGTGAGGATACTCAGCTAACCTCAAGATGCTTCGTCCCCGAAAAAAATACACCGTTTACGATCTCCAACAGTGCAAAGGCAATCGCTGCCTAACGCATATCCACGTCAAGTCACCGGACGAAGCTGCGGATATGCGTTAGGCAGCGATTGCCTTTGCACTGTTGGAGATCGTAAACGGTGTATTTTTTTCGGGGACGAAGCATCTTGAGGTTAGCTGAGTA
>JBCDHN010000845.1:0-1953 GCA_038749915.1 Verrucomicrobiota bacterium
GAAGGAAACAACCCGTTCCAGGTGGTGTGGCTCAATGACGACACCCGTGAGCATTACTTGTCCCGCGTTCGCCAGATGGCGGATGATTCCGGGAAGAAGTATGCCGGGCCGGTCGTTTTCGAGGGCAATGCTCCGGGTAATGTTCGCGAGAATTCCACTCTGGAACAGCTTCTGGGAGCAGAGTCTGTCGCTGCGACGAGTGGAGTCGTTCACGCCTATTTGGGGGCGCCTAACTCCATCAAGGGACCGACCGAAGCCGCGTTTCGTCGCCAAAGCGGGAACAACCTTCTCGTGGTCGGCCAGCGCGACGAATCGGCCCTCGCCATTTTGGCGGTCTCGCTCGTCTCGCTCAGCGCGCAATATGCAGCGGGCAAACTGAAGTTCATCGTGTTTGATGGAACGGCGCCGGAAACGCCGGAGCGAGCTTTTCTCCATCGCCTTTGCTCCGGGTTGCAGCATCACGTTCAATTGGCTCAAAATTCCGATGCCGAACAGGTGATGGCGGAGCTTTCCGAGGACCTAAAGAATCGGGCCGAGGATGAAGCGAAAGCCGCCGAATCACCAGCCACCTTCGTCATCATCCAGGGACTTCAGAAATTCAAAAAGCTGCGGTTCGAGGAAGACTTCAGCTTCTCGCTTGATGCCGAAGCGGCTCCGGCCCCTGGCGCTCAGCTCAACGACGTCATCACCGAAGGCCCAGCTGTTGGGATTCACACCATCGCGATGGTCGACAACTACAACAACATCAATCGTGGGATGAGCCGGAAAGCACTCAGCGAGTTTGAGATGCGCGTGCTCTTCCAAATGAGCGCGAACGACTCCTCCAGCCTGATCGATTCGACCAAGGCCAGCAATCTGGGCCTGAATCGGGCGCTTTTTTACAACGAACAGGAGGGCTATCTCGAAACATTCCGGCCCTACGCGCTGCCGGACGATGGATGGGTCGAATCCGCGCATCAGTCTTTGGGCCGGTTGATGGGATGAAGAACTTGGGGCATCCGGCTCCATTTCAGGCGTAATCGAGCGAGAATTTGCGGCGTCCAAAAACCGGTTTGTGCAAACCAGTTGCCAAATCGTGAATTTGAACTAGAAATACCGCCCGAAAAATCGGGTCTCGAAGTTCCCTGACAACCATCTCTAGCCATGACTGATCTCTCCAAATACCGCAACATTGGCATTTTTGCCCACGTTGATGCGGGCAAGACCACTACCACAGAGCGTATTCTCAAGCTCACCGGTAAAATCCATAAGTTGGGTGAGGTGCATGATGGCGCAGCTACGACCGACTTCATGGAGCAGGAGCAGGAGCGTGGAATTACGATTCAATCCGCGGCAACGACCTGTTTCTGGAAGGACTATCGTTTCAACATCATTGACACTCCCGGACACGTTGACTTCACGATCGAGGTGTATCGTTCCTTGAAGGTACTCGACGGTGGGGTCGGCGTTTTCTGTGGTTCCGGTGGAGTTGAGCCGCAGTCGGAAACGAACTGGCGCTACGCGAACGACTCCGAGGTCGCTCGAATCATTTACGTCAACAAGCTCGACCGCATTGGCGCGGATTTCTACCGCGTGGTCGATCAGGTGGAGAACATTCTCGCCGCCAAGCCGCTGGTCATGGTCTTGCCGATTGGAATCGAGAGCGATTTCATTGGCATGGTCGATCTGTTGACCCGCAAGGCCTGGATTTGGGATGATTCCGGCAATCCCGAGAATTACAAGATCGAGGACGTTCCTGAGGACATGAAGGACAAGGTGGAGCAGTATCGCGAGCAACTGATCGAGACCGCCGTCGAACAAGACGACGATGTGATGGAGAAGTATCTTGATGGCGAAGAGCCGGATATCGACACGATCAAGAAGTGTATCCGAAAAGGAACGATCGCTCTCGACTTCTTCCCTACCTATTGCGGATCTTCGTTCAAAAACAAAGGCGTCCAGCTCATTCTCGAC
>JBCDHN010000846.1:0-1947 GCA_038749915.1 Verrucomicrobiota bacterium
CCGCCAACCACCAGAAGAATCCGCAGCATGTTCATGCTCATGCCAAATCGCCGGGCCAGCCAACTGGCGATCGCCGCTCCCAAGCCAAGCGCAAAGAGAAACGTCACCAGGATGGTGGCATACGTGTAGACGGAGTTGTGGAGCGTCTGGGCGAACATTCGCGTCCACAACACCTCCAACCCTAGAGTGACGAAGCCAGATAAAGCGGCGAGGACGAAAACCACATTCAATGGTGTAACCTGATCCGGCGAAACCGACGATGGGCTGACCTCAGGCTCTTTGGTTTCTGCCGGAATGGAAGTGAGGGAACCAACGACAATGGCAACAACTCCGATCACGAGGGTTAGAACAATCGCGATCCAATACGATTGGGTGAATCCGAACGCTCGCGGGAGCCAGAACCCGGCGACGAACGCGCCCGTAGCCGCGCCAATCGTGTTTACCGCGTAGAGAACGGGCGTCGTTTTTCCCAGCGCCTCGCGACTCCGAATCAAATGCGCGGCCAGAGTTGGCAGCGTCCCTCCCATGCAGAACGAAGCTGGAAACAACAACGTGAGCCCGAGAATGAACTTCACCGCCGTCAAAACAGGACGAACGTTTTCCAGAACCCCGAATAAGATTGGGTAGATCAGCTGATAAAGGGCAAGCAACCCAAAATAGAGAAGCGCGGTGAGTGAGACCCCGATTTCCAGCCAGCCGTAAACGGCCAATGGTCTGCGCATGGCAACGCTCTTTTTGCCGATCCACCATCCGCCGCCGGCCAAGCCGATAAAGAAGGCAGCGAGCGTGGTGGCTGCGGCATGGGCCGTGTTGCCAAACAGCAGCCCCAGCTCCTTCATCCAGAGCACCTGGTAGATGAGACCGGCGGTGCCGGAGAAAAAGAAGAGCGCGAGAAGAAGGGGGAATTGAAACTTGGCCGGCACGGGAATCGATCTAGCTGTTGATGCAAGTAGGTTACAAAAAAAGAACCACTTTGCTTGAACTTTTACACGGAGGTTTTTTCCCGGTTGCGACAAATGTCAGAGATCGGCCTCGCCTTTCGCTTCCTGACTCCACATCCGCTTCGCTGCAACGGTCATTCGCAACAAGACGACCTTGACGAGCAACAGGAGCCGCCTGACTGCTTGCCGCGTTTTCCTCCCAGGTAACCCAAACCGCCAGTGATGAGGCGTCGGACCGGCTGGCCTGTCTCAGGATGTTCAGTCAGCGCGTCTTCGGTTATTCGCTGACGAATCTCAAACTGAACCGGCGTTTCGGACGGAGATTGAGGAATGGTCTCGTAAAGGTAGGTCGGCATCGCTTTGTGAGCTGGTCCGTCGGGACTGGTGCTGGCCTGCACCAGTCTGAGCCCGTGGCGTTGAAGATGGATTTTCCAGGAATAGCCGCAGCCATTCAAGACTATCATGCGGCGAAAGCCAGTTGGGAGATCCGGGAAGCTTCCGGTAGATTCGGTGGCATTCCTTGCGGTAACCGGGAGCCGTACGTTCCTCGATCCAATCCTCATAAAGCAACCACCAACGAATGAAGCCTTCCGCAGCTTCATAGATCCGGTGAGGACTGCCCCGGCGCAGATGGGTATGGTCCCAGTCTCCTGGAATTGGAGCGCATTCTCCAAAGTAACGGTAAAAGCGATCCAAGGGACGAATGAAGACGAAACCCTCTTTCGTTGGATCGCTATCAGCATACCATCCGGCACAAGAACCGTGCAGCTCGATGTAGCCGCCTTCCCGTGGCATCCGGTAGCAGCTGGTTCCCTGCAGCCCTTCCGATGGATTGCGCTCAAATCCGTGTTCGCAGAGCAGGTTTCCCTCCGGGTAGATCACGTCGCGACCCCAGAAATACATCTGCTGGAGCAAACATTTGGTGCAGTCAGAGAGCAAGGCTCGGAGACGAGATTCGGGCAGAGAAGATAGGCTCATTTCAAAATGGGAAACTGGGGGTCAAATC
>JBCDHN010000847.1:0-1946 GCA_038749915.1 Verrucomicrobiota bacterium
ATTCCTCAAGTGACAGGACTATCAAGTAAATTAAACAAATGTTTAGTAATTTTCCAGAAGTTTTGCGGAGGGAGGGGGGCGCATCTGCAATCGGGCGCCTGAGATTTCGCGGTTTGGTTTTTGCATCGATTGCCACCACCGGCGAAGCCACGTTGTTGTTTTTGCGGCGTGAGAGAAATCCATTCGGCGATGAAAACGGTGCGGCCTTCAAGATGCCGAAAACCTGGGGCGGTGCTTCGTTCTGCCCCAGGGCTAGAGTGAAGCTGGCCTTCAGCCAGCGAGAGAAATCAAGACAGGGGATAGAGCGAGTGCTTACTCTAAGCCATCGCAAGCACCAATTTTGTTGCCTAGAGATGCCGGATATTCGAAAGCGAGAATCAGTAAACAGCTTTTATGGGTTGAAGCGTTTTCTTCGCTTTCATTCGGGTTTGTTTCTCGGTCGGCTGCGATCCTGGTCAAAGTAAGTTAGTGTACGGACATGCATCATACTGAGATTGAGTCTTTGGACGAACTGGAGGCCCGGGTGAAGTCGGGAAAGGCGTTGTCGAATTGTGTTTTTCAAGGCTTGGACCTGTGTGATTGGACCGAAGTCCTTGTCTCCGGATCGCTGCGGCAGAGTGTTTTTCTGGGATGCGAACTGACAGACGCGGCGATCCGTCATGCGCTTTCGGAACAGGCGCTGGTGTTTCCGCGATTGGAGGGTGTGCCGTTCAGGCCCTATCGCGGTCGGTTATATAGTCCGGGGGAATTGCTGGCGGACGGGTATCGCATGGGTGAGCCGGAAAGTTATGAGGAGACGCTGGACAAGCGGGTTTACAATCATTTCGAGCAGCACGGTCGCGACGAAGCGCTGAGCATTGTGGAGACATTGGCGAGGAGATTGCACGATCACGCGATCACGGACGCGATGCATGAGTTTATCCACGGGAAGAGGGTGGTTGCGATCATGGGCGGGCATTCGATTGGTCGCGATGAGGTGGAATACCGGGAAGTGATGTTTCTGGCCAAGGAGCTGGCGGAGAGAGGGTTTCTCGTCACGAGCGGAGGCGGCCCCGGCGCGATGGAGGCGTCGCACTTGGGAGCTTCGTTCGCGGGGGAGGAGGATGAGGGACGAATCACGGCGGCCTTGGAAATTCTCGCGGCGGCGCCGAGCTACAAGGACCGACTGTGGCTGGACGCGGCAGTCGGCGTATGGCGGGAGTTTTTTGACGAAGGCCGAAAAACCGGCGCGGAAAGTCTGGGGATTCCGACACGGCTCTATGGGCATGAGCCTCCGGCGATCTTTGCCAGCCACATCGCCAAATACTTTGCCAACTCGGTGCGGGAGGAGGGCTTGCTAGCCATCGCGAAGCATGGCGTCGTCTTCTCTCCGGGCAGCGCGGGGACGATTCAAGAGATCTTCCAGGATGCGACGCAGAATCATTATGTGAGCTTCGGGGTGATCAGTCCGATGATTCTCTTCGGCGCGGAATACTGGCAGTCGAAAAAGCCTGTTTACCCTCTCCTCGCGCAGTTGGCGGCGGGCCGGGATTATGCGCGGCACCTTCATTTGCACGACGACCGCTCGGAAATTGTCAAAACGTTAGTCGAATTTGCCGGAAGTGAATACAGTTGAGTTTTATCGGCCTATGACAAACAACTATTGTCCGCATAACTTGTTCGTGGCTTGGGAGTTGAGGTAGGTGTCTTCGGAAATTGTATGGTGGTTGCGGGCTCTGCTTTGAATTGGAAGTTGCTTTCCCTTCGATTCGAACTCGTTTGAGTGAAGGACCCCAGGGCTGTGCGGGAACGTTGTCAGTTGCTGTGGTTGCCGACCAGCGATGAGAGCACCCCGTCATATTTTTCACCCTCCGACATTGCGGTGCCCAGGCTGTCGAGAAGCGGTGGCGGAGGGAACTTCCGAATGTGAATCCTGTGGTTATCGCTTGGAGGTGGCGAGCGCCAAG
>JBCDHN010000848.1:0-1940 GCA_038749915.1 Verrucomicrobiota bacterium
CGTAACGCTGACGTCGTAGAGGTAAGGGGTGGTCTGAATCCGCTCGTCGCGCGATATTTTGTCGGCAAACTCAGTGTCCGTTCGCTGGCGTTCCAGAGTGACAAAATAACTGAAATTGGCGTCGAGTTTCACCGCCTCCGGGTTGTCTTCGATCCATTCCTTGATGAAAATTTGGTCATCGATGGAGAACATTCCAATCGGCACGGTGAATTCCTTACCCTCTCGCTCGATCACAATTTTGTCCCGACCGGATCGGGCGAGAATCTCCGCTTCGATCTTGCGGCCCTTGGCATCCGTAAACGTCCTTGCGGGTAGTGGCGATATGCTCAGGGCTATCGCAACGACGACCAACATCATGATCCACGATCCTCCGTTCATCCTCTCATGTTAACGGGATGAAAACGAACCAATCAACGAAATTTGAAGGACAAATCGGAGAGGCTCGGCATTGACAGAAGGATCAAGACGAACACTTTCCGCACTTGATCGATGATTTCGCTGAACCATGTGGAAAAAGGCTTTGCCGGACGGACGCTCTTTACGGACGTCACGCTCCAGGTGAATGTCGGTGATCGGATCGGACTGGTGGGGCCGAACGGGGCGGGAAAGTCGACGCTGTTTTCCCTGATTTTAGGAGATGATGCCCCGGATGCAGGCACGCTTTCCCGCGACCGGCACACTTCGCTGGGGTTTCTTCCTCAGGAGAGTGCTCCGGTTGGAGATGACACCGTGTTGGAGATTGCCACCGCGGTGAGTCACGAAATCGTTGAACTACGGGGAAAAATGGCCAACGCCGAATCGGAAGGCGCGGTCGATTCCGAGGATTACGCCGAAGTTCAATCCCGCTTTGACGAACTTGGCGGCTATCATCTGGAGCCGAAAGCCAAGAAAATTCTCAATGGTCTCGCATTTCGGGAGAGCGACTTTGAGCGGCCCGTTCGTGAACTGAGTGGTGGCTGGGTCATGCGGGCGCACCTCGCTCGATTGCTGGTTCAGGAACCCGACCTCTTGATGCTCGATGAGCCGACCAACCACTTGGACCTGCACTCGCTGCAGTGGTTCCAGAATTACCTCAAGGGCTATCCCGGCGGAATTCTCATGATATCGCACGATCGGGAGTTCCTGAACGATCTGTGCGATTCCATCGCCCACATTTTTGCGGGCAGGCTTCATCATTACCGGGGCAACTACGATTCGTTTCTGATTCAGAAGAAGGAGCGGGAAGAGCAGGCGTGGGCTGCTTACCGCAATCAGCAAATTGAGATCAAGAAGCTGGAGGACTTTGTGCGCCGATTTCGGGCCAAAGCAAGCAAGGCCTCCCAGGCGCAAATGAAGCTGAAGCAGCTGGAGAAGATTGAGCGGCTAGAGCCTCCTGCTTCCGAAGAGAAGGTGGTGAAGATCAGTATTCCTCAACCGGAGAAAAGCGGGCGCAAAGTGGTTGAGCTCAACGACATCCATCAGGCCTATGGCAACAACAAAGTCTATGAAGGGATGAACTTTGAGGCCGAAAGAGCAGAAAGGGTGGTTCTGGTTGGGCCGAATGGAGCGGGGAAGTCGACCCTGTTGAAAATTCTCGCTGGTGACATTGAGTTTCAGCAGGGGGAACGAAAGCTGGGGATGAATGTTCATCCGGGTTACTTTGCCCAGTATCGCAGTTTGATGCTCGATGGCACTCGCAGCGTGTTGGAAGAAGCGTTGGATACTCCGGGGCGCGTTGCGACCGAGAACGAGGTCCGAACCATGTTGGGCTGCTTCTTGTTTCGCAAAGACGACGTCTTCAAGAACGTCGGTGTCCTGAGCGGGGGAGAAAAAAGCCGATTGGCACTGGTCAAAATTCTGCTGAACCCGCCTAACCTATTGCTCATGGATGAGCCGACCACCCATCTGGATATGGCCAGCATTGATGCCCTGACGATGGCACTCAAGGAATTTCAGGGGAC
>JBCDHN010000849.1:0-1940 GCA_038749915.1 Verrucomicrobiota bacterium
CGAAAATGTCACCTCGATACCAGCAAAGCCCGCACGCAGCGGTGTGCGTGCCGAGATGGGCCGCGGCGGTGGTATGGCTCATGTTGAGGGGATAAACCAGGGAATCTCCGCCACTCGGCGCGATATCAACATGCCCAACCGTCAGACCGGCGTAGGGATTGCGTTCAACGGCGTGGAGCGGCATGGCGGCGAGCATGACAGGACTCCGGTTGCTGCTCGAAAACCTTCTCCCCCAAGGGTCGATCGTTGCCCCGAACTGGCCAAAGCCGCTCACAGGTTCGATCTCTAGGGTATCGGGGTGAATTCGGAGGTTTCGGCGAGCAATATTCAGCTCAGGTTCCTCAGATTCGCCCGGATAGATCTGCTTTCCGTCCAAACCATTGTTCAGATAGATCCAGCCATCAGGTCCAAAGCGCGGACTCGAGATTTGAAGCTGGTTGTGTTTTGGATCATTGCTCTCGAACCAGATTTCCCTCTCGTCAGCGACGTCGTCGTCATCGGTATCTCGCAAAAGCAGAATTTGGCGACGAGTGGTCGCCAGAATCCCTCCATTGACTGGCAATAGTCCCTGAACGTGATCGAGTTGGTCAGCCCAGACGGTTGCGGTGTCTGGTCTTCCGTCCCCATCCTTGTCATGGAGGATTTTGATGCTTGATAGAAGCGGGCCATGTTCGGGCGGGAGCGGGTAGTCGCGCATTTCGGCGACATACATTCGCCCTTCTGAGTCCCAAACCACGTCGACTGGATCGCAGACGAGGGGTTCCGAGGCTACAAGGTCAATCTTGAAAGGTCCGTCGATCTCCAGAGCAGCAAGGGCGTCGTCCGGCGCAAGAGGGTAGGGGCGAGCAACGAGGTCGGCGCCACTCCCGGTGTTGGTCGAAAGGAGAGGCGGCGACCAATCCTCAGAAAATTGACCGATCGGCAGAATTTCCCACCGACGGATGAACCACTCAGCCTCTTCCGATTGAATCGCAATTCCACCTTCTGAAACCGGCAATCCTTCGAAATGATTCACTTTCCTGCCGTTGAGGTAGACTTCCAAACTTGAGTCCTGGCAGATTACTTCGATTCGATTCCACTGTCCGAAGAGTTCCTCGACGTCCCATTCGCCACGGAACCCCTTCAAATCCGTCCAGCGGGGCGAATGGTATTTGCAGAATCGTTTGCTGACGCCGTCTTCGAGGATGTTGAGGTTTCCAGAGCCTCCCTCAATCAATTGAGCTTCAACCCCTTTCGGCCAGTCTCCGAATCGGTCATGGCAATGGAGGAAGACTCCAGCGTCCCGTGCTTTATCGGCCCGTCGTCCCCAGGTTTGTTCTCCCCACTTGTATTCAAGAACAAGATGATAGTTGCGATAGGGCTCGGCGGTTTGAAGGTAGCCCCATCCCCGGCCACTCACTCGCAAAAGGCTTGGGTTGATCAGCTGAAACACCTCTTCCCGCTTGGTGCTTTGCGAGCGCTTGGGTTCGAGTCGGCATTCCATCCGGGCCAAAACCGACTCTTGCATCAGGTCAATTTTTTGCTGCGGGATTTCAGCGGCGCTGGCGACCGAAGCAAGAAGGACGCAGGAAACAATGGGGCTCATGACCTGACAGGCTAAAGGCCGCAGCGGGGAAGTCCAGTAGGAAGCAGGTCGGCTTGGAAGGGTGAGAATCAATGCTTGATTCGCTGGAGTTGGTTCGGAAGGTTCCGGCCAGTGCTTCTTCGTCTCATCATTGGAGTTTATTTTGGCTGCGCAGTCGTGGATGGCGCCCCTGCTCGTGATCCGTTGGCACAGCCGAATATTTTCGTCATCATGGCTGACGACATGGCTTGGGGGGATTTGGGAATCCACGGCAACTCGGTTTTGGATACCCCGATACTGGATGAGATGGCAAAATCCGGGGTCAGATTGGACCGGTTTTACGTGAGCCCGGCTTCGGCTCCGACTTCGGCGTCAC
>JBCDHN010000850.1:0-1935 GCA_038749915.1 Verrucomicrobiota bacterium
CGCGCGTTCATGTTGGCGACGTTCTGAGCCCGTTTGAATTGGGGGCGCTCCCAAAGCTTGTGCAGCTCGACGCCGTGGGCCAACTCCAGGTGGGTGAACTTGTCTCCGACCTTGTTTCCTGCGATGAAGATCTGGTAATCGCCCGACGCCAAGCCGACCACGTGAAGCAGTTCTTCGTTGAAGCGTGCATCGATGTCGGCCAGTTCCACCCCGATGGATGCTTCGCCTGGCATCGCCCAGGGTAGGGCCCGCGCTTTCCAAATGAAGCTCATGTGGCGATTGCTGCCGCTCAACTGGCTGATGGATCCTCCACTGGTTCCGCTGGAGCTCCAGCCTTTGTCGCCGCCGATGAATTGGACCTTGATGCTGCCAATCCGATCGCGTTCCATCGCCAAAGTCCGGATCACCTCTCCGGCAATCACCACCGAACCGCCGGTGTCGGGATGCACCGCGTCGGGCATCAGGCTGAACTCGAGATTGGTTTTGCGAACCTCAGAAGTGTAGGCATTGAGCGGCCCCCAGGTGTCGATAAATCGCGAGTCACGGGCATAGGCCTCGTCACGAAGCCAGGCTCCGTAGAGTCCCATGACCCCGTTATAGTTGTCGGACATGGATTTGAGCCGAAATCGGTAGCTCTCGTCTGCCATCCGGCGTTGGCGAGTCTGCAGGTCGAACATGGGAGGCGACATCAGGATCGGATAACAGCGCGCCCGCTTCATCCGATCCAGCAGCATGCGCATATTTTCCTGATAGGTCTCGAATCGGGAGGAGTTGAAGTCCTCAAATCCGCCATCCCAGGTTCCCAGCATGACCATGCAGTAATCGAGCTTGCGCTCCAGAATGTCCTGGTCCAGGCGCTCAAGAACATCGAACGCCGTGTCGTTCTTGCTACCGGCATTGTAGAAGATCATCCGCTTTTCCGGATAGCGGGTGTAGAAATAATTCTCGACGTATTGGCACCACTTCGCTCCGAAGGTGGATTCATCACCGATGAATCCCATCGCCTGGTTGTTCGAAAACTCGAAATGATAAGGGAAGGCGAAGAGGGACGCTGTGCTCAGCCAGATGCTAACGAGGATTTGGGAAAACAGGCGGAAGCGCATTGCGGCGCAATACTATCACTGGATAGCTGGTTGGGCAGGCAAAATTCGGGTTCCCGTTGCGATCCGGATCTCAAATTCAGGCATTTTGGTCAATCAAATCAGCAAACTCCTTGAAGAAGTAGCTGGCGTCATGCGGCCCGGGAGCTGCCTCAGGGTGATACTGAACGCTGAAAACGGGGTAGTCTTTGTGACGAAGCCCCTCAACGGTGTCGTCGTTGAGATTGATGTGAGTGACTTCCACGTTGCTGGGCAGACTGTCGGCATCCACCGCGAAACCGTGATTTTGCGAGGTAATGGCAACTTTTCCGCTGCGGAGGTCTTTCACAGGTTGGTTTCCACCGCGGTGACCGAATTTGAGTTTGAAGGTTTTGCCTCCAAACGCATGGGCCAGCACCTGATTGCCGAGACAAATCGCAAAAATCGGTTTTTCAGTGACCAACTTCCGAATCTCCGCGTGGACGTAATCGAGCGCCGCAGGGTCGCCGGGGCCGTTCGAGAGAAAAATCCCGTCGGGATTTCGGGCGAGGACGTCTTCCGCAGAGGTTCTCGCGTTGACGACGTCCACTGTGAACCCGTTTTGGCGCAGGCGACGCAAAATGTTGTGCTTGATCCCAAAGTCATAAGCCACCAGATGATGCTTGGCCGGGACGAGCGGCCGAACCACCTCGCCGTCTTCGCGCTGGATTTGGAGTTCTTTCGCCTCGCAGGCGTTGGGAATCGTCCACTCGCGGCTTTCCTCATTGTCCGGATCCCAGCGAAAATTTTCTTCGGTGCTTACCTCCTGGACGAAGTCACTTCCGCTCATTGGCGGAGCTTCCTTTGCCATTTGCAC
>JBCDHN010000851.1:0-1916 GCA_038749915.1 Verrucomicrobiota bacterium
CTTCCTATTAACTTAGATTAATTGATAATTAAGATCTTTTAATTATTTTACTGTTTTGCTAGGTTAAGGAGTATGATTGGTCTTTCCGATTCTCCTGCATCGACGGAGCCCCTGCTTTATCTTTCCCAGGACTGCGATGATCCGATGAAATTGGATCAGCTTACGGCCAATGAACGTGAGGCCTTGGTTAAGAGCCGCGATTGGGTGGCGGATTTTCCCACCCGCAAAGTCGTCAAATTTGGTCGAAAAGAGGCCATTTGCCCGTTTGTCGAACCGGCCATTCATCGGAAGACGATGCACTTTGCCATCGCCCAACTCTCCGCCCCCAACAATATCGAAGCCATTGATGGAGAGTTGAGACGTTTTGCCGACATTTTCAACGAGCTGGAACCCACAACCATGCCGGCAGCGATGACCAAGGCGGTTGTCGTCATTTTTCCCGAAACCACCGGTCAGTTTTTGCTCGATGCGACCGACGCGAGTCGCGATCTGAAGGGCGACATGCTGGAGGCGGGAATCCTGGTCGGTGAGTTTTTCCCCAGCTGCCCCTTTGCCTCGACCTTCGATCCCAAGCTCTTCGCCCTGCGTTCACCCGTCCCCATGTATGTTCTGCGCTCGTTCATCGAAACGGACTGGCGCTTCATTGCCCAGGTGGAAAGCTGGCGCGAAATTTACCGCGAACGCTTCGGCGAGCCTCCTCGAGACCTGCAGCATCTCGGCACCTTGCGCGGACGAGTATTGGCGAAATTGGACAAGTTGAAAAGCCGATTCAGGTCATCCTGAGATTGTCGAAGGATGACAGTTCAGACGATTTGGGATAGCAATGAGGGTGCTCGACCGCGCCCTTCAGTTTGTCCGTAGCCTTCCACGCATTTCGCTTCGGTGGGTTGCCGCGGGATTATTTGGGTTTGGGTTTGTCGTGGTGGCGCTTCGCGCGGTCGATTCACCCTGGCACATTTCCGCAAACAGCGTTCGTGAATTTGAAGATCCCCAATTCGACCAATGGCGCTTGGCTCGCAATCCTCACCCGCCGAAGCCACCAGAACATTCACCGCCCTACAGCGTTCCCGATGTCGATATTGGCGAACGCGATATTTGGATTCAACGCCGTTTGATTGAGCCTCCCCGTTCTCACGGAGGCGAGGTCGGAGCGCTTACGATTGAGGCGCTTGGTGGAACAGCCAATCTCCCGGGCGGGTTCGAAATTGAGCTGGCCGCGGCCGGACTTTGGGTGCCGGGCGACGAACAAGTGCTGCGATACTTTGACCCTACAACTGGCGAATCCGTTTCAGACATTCCCAATCTGCCTCCGATTGTGTCCGACTTTCTTGACGACAATCTGCAGCAGCCAGTGTTGCGGCTCGTATTTGGCGGAAGCGGGCTGCGAACCTGGGATGGCGACCTGGAAGCGTTTGATCGAAGGACCCAATGGCCCATCGCTTCGGATTTTGAGAAGCGGGCACGCCCCGTTCGCTTTGCAGACATTCAGTTGAAGATTTGGCACGACACTCCTGTCAGGGTCATGCTCGAAGTCCCTTGCGGAACACCCGAAGTCGCTCCTATCCCGATGAATTCAGGAGACCAGATTGTGCTGGATTCCGGGATCCGGTTTCAGTTCATCGCCACCGGTCCCGGCAACGTAAGCGAAGTCGGGCGGCGCGGAGAAACCTGGGACTTGCTGCCCGGCGATCTGCGCTATGTGCTCGGTCGCGTCGGCCCGGCAGTCTGGTCTGAGCAGTGTCATTTTCGCTACGAAGGAAGCGACGAATCGCTCTGGCTTCCCCTGGCTTGGTTTGAAAGACAACCACGGATTCAGGCCGCCCGTCTCCCCTATTCTGACGCATCCGTCGAAATCGTCTGCTACCCGCAACGCGCTCGCGTCTGGTTCGATGTCGAAGCACTTCCTTTTATGCCAA